>SDZZ01000291.1 GCA_004173255.1 Chitinophagaceae bacterium
ATTGCTGCCTGTGCGGCCTCATCAAGTTGCCAGATGCCGGTTTTTTTATAATCATATATGGTAGTGATCGGTTGTCCGACAAACCATCCGTTGCCAAGATCCTGCTTCAGTCCGAGCTGGAGTTCCTTGATCTTTTCCCGGTTGAAAAAGGCATTGAAGTCAGTGGTCCACCTGAACCCGCCAGGGGTCTCAATGTTCACACTGCTGATCGACAACTCCATGCCGGATGTTCCGGTTTTACCCACATTGGTCAGGATGGAATTGGTACCATTGCTTCGCGGCAGGTTACGCTGGAGCAGGATATCATTGGTAGTGGTCTTATAGTATTCAATGCTGCCGGTGATCCTGTTTTTTAATAATCCGAAATCAAGCCCGATGTTGAAACCGGTTGTTTTCTCCCAGCTTAACTCCGGGTTGGGGCTGGTGTTGATAAGGTACCCGTTGACAAAGTTTGTCCCGATGGTGGTACCCGCGCCAAAATTATAAAAGTTACTGCTCAGGCTTCCGAGTGTGGTGTATGGATTGATCCCGGCGTTGGAACTGATACCAAGCCCGGCCCTGAGTTTGAGACTTGAAACGAATGTGACCTTCTGGAAAAATTTCTCCCGGTCAATATTCCAGCCAACCGAAGCTGCTGGGTAGGTCACCCACTGATTGCCCGGGGAAAGTACGGAAGCGCCGTCGGTGCGGACAGTTGCTGTGAGCAGGTAACGATCGTCATACGAATAAATGGCACGGGCCATGTAGCCAATCACGGCCGACTCACGGAACTCCCCCACCTGCGGGTTAATGGAATTCACCAGCTGGAAATTATAATCCTGCAGGTAATCGGCCGGTACGCCCTGGCCATTGAATTGCTGTGCCTGGAAATTATTTTTCTGCACCTCCTGCAGTACCTGTGCCTGAACGCGGTGCTTCGATGCGATGACAGTATTGTATTCAAATGAGTTGTTGATGGTATACTGCCATCCCTCGCCGTTGTACTGGCTGACAGTCGAACCGGCAACTGTGGCATTCTGGTTGAACACCGTATTTGGACCGGTGTAGTTGTTATTCATAGTCTGCGACCAGCCGTAACCGAAGGTGGTCCTGAACTTCAGGTCCTTCAGGATTTTTACTTCCCCGTAAAAATTATGCTGGAACTGGTACCTCCGCGATGCAGCCCTGATCAGGTTATTGTTACCGATTGAGGTCAGTGGATTGATCTGCGTATTATCTACTCCCTGCTGGTACGCCGGCTGGAAGTTAAGTGTACCATCATCCTTGTACGGTTTGTACAAAGGGCTCAGCCTGGTTGCTGCCCCGTAGGCATTGGTGCCAAGACGGTTCGATCGCAGCAGTGTATTAAAACTGGTGAAACCAATTTTTATACGGCCGGAAATCTTGTGGTCAATATTCACATTGAATGAATACCTGTCGAGTTCCTGGTCGGAGATCACGCCCGTTTCCCTGTAGTAACCAATACCAAATGAATACTGGGTTTTATCGCTGCCGCCGCGCACGTTTACATCATGGCTTGTGCGGACTCCCGTTTTTAACAACAGGTCCTGCCAGTCGGTACTGACACCTTCTGCCAGGTTTGCTTTTTCATCATTGGTCAGCTGGTAATTGTTACCAACATTGGGATTGGTAGCAAAAGCCGGCTGCCCCTGGCGTGCATCTTCCTTGAACTGGGCATACTCCTGGCCATTAAACAGATCATAGGTGTCAATTGCGTTTACCACACCTGCATAACCGTTATAGGTGGTGGAGGCCTTACCGCTCGTTCCCCTCTTTGTGGTAATAATTATAACCCCGTTTGAACCACGGGAACCATAGATAGCCGTTGCAGATGCATCTTTCAGGATATCCAGACTTGCCACGTTGTCGGGGTTTATATCATTGACACTTCCGCCGTATACCATTCCATCGACCACAACCAGCGGTGCATTGTTACCGGTGATGGAACGGTTACCACGAATACGTATTTCGCCGCCCGAACCAATCTGGTTGCCGTTACTGACTATGTCCACTCCGGCGGCACGTCCCTGCAACTGGTTAAATACATTCGGAGCCTTTATTTCATTCAGGGTTTCGCCTTTCACTGATACGGTGGATCCCGTCACATCTTTTTTCCGCTGCGTACCATAACCGATCACCACTACTTCACCAAGGTCACCGGTTACAGCAACCATTTTTATTTCAATGGCGGCGTCCGAAGTCACGGTAAACTCCTGGCTTGTGTAATTTACATTGCTGAAAATGAGTACTGACCCGGCTTGCACAGCAAGTGAAAATCTTCCATCATTGTCGGTGATGGTACCTGTGCCTGCCTGGCCTTTCAGCGTTACGGAAACCCCGGGAACAGCATCCCCGGTTTCATTCAGCACGCGCCCGCGTGCGGTGATGCCCTGCGCTCCCGCAGGTAAAAAAGAAAGCAATAGCAGCAATGCCATCACCGGCATGCTCCATCGCTGGCGGAAATTTCGGGATGTTTTCCGAACATCATTGCTCGACTGAATTTTCATGATAATTGTGTTTATGGCAGTGAAACCCATGCGGCTGATACGCAGGAATAGCGGTATCGCAACGGGGTCAATTGGTTTGCTGGAATTTTTTTCCGGATGTTTATCGGGACCCAGGGGGAAGGGACCTGCCTTTCATGTACCAACACAGGGATGGCACTGGCAACACAGTGTGTCTTGTCCATAAGCAGCATTCGTTTTTTATTTCCGGTGGCATTGCCGGAACTCAGAACTAAAATAAGTAAGTTTAATGTCCTGCAATCGATTTCATTCCGATAATTTTTGTCAATCAGACAAAAATTCACGCAAACGATTTCGTAAGTTGCCATCCAATGGCCGATGAGAAGGCCTTTCACGTCATTAAGGTAATACGAGGGGGGAAATACCGGAGTCAGCAAAGATTGGCTGGTCAGTTTTAACGCGGTAGATATGAAATCGGTTGCAATGTTCTGCTATAAAAATCACTAACAGACACACGCCATATAATGCAGGCTGGGTATGGCCCCCTTCCCCTGATGTCAGATGTCAGCTAAACGTATCGGGGGGCAAGAATAAATACCAGCTGTACCAGCCAGGCAATATGCAGGCTGGCACCGACCCCAACAATTAAAATCCAGGTAGTTTAGAGGAGGGAGCTCTCGCTGGCGGGCATTAACAAGAGATCGTTGCAGAAACTGGCAGCGAGATCCTTCATTGTCCAGTGATCTTTTGTTTTATATTGTTTCAGCCATGTCTGTATTCTGGCGATGTCTATCCTCGATATAACAGACTTTACCTTTTCGGGCGAAGTAAAAATTCGTTTATCGGATGTTACATACCCATCCAGGTAGCTACAAAACAACACCACTGCACCTTGCGCCTTGTTAAAACCAAGATACCAGGGCTCCATTGAAGAAGAATAAGGATTAAGTGAAAGACCCCAGCCACAGTGGGTTGTATCGCCCTTGTACTGCACCAGCATGTTTTCCAGCACTGTAAAATCCAGAGCAAAAAAGGCCGCAACTGCTTCGTGGTATTCCACGCTATCTGCCTTATACTCTGACATGGTCTTATTGTAAGTACCGAGGAGATCAATACCGTATTTCGAAGGAATTTGAAGAACGTAATGTTTTTGCAGACCAGGCAGTACCGAATCGGGAATTGCATTTGAAGGAACAACAGGCTGTCTCTGCACCTCCGGCTTCTTTGTTACCTCTTTGCACGACGTAATTAATATCAGCAAAAAAAGCAAAAATTTCATTTCGCTCGGTTTAGAGTATTCCAGACCTGCACCCGGACAGTACACAGTGAAAAAAGACGAAAATCACCCGGCCAAAGTAACTATTTCTTCAACACCGGCTCCGCAAAATTATCCGTCCGGAACGGAACGGCGGGAAAACCTGCGGCGTTCTCCAGGTTCGTTACCGCAAAATTGGTGAATGCATACCTCACCGCAACAGGTTTGGTAACCTTTGGCGAAACGAGTTCTACCGTGTTTCCAACAATCTTCGCCGTGGCCGGATAAAAACGCTGGTCACTTCCGGCAACAAAGAAAAACATCGGAGTCTTGCCATCATTGGTTTTCAACCCATCACTCCCCTCCTTCTGATAATGGACAATCACTTTCTTACCAAGAATCTCCAGGTAGTCATATGCAGGCCCAACGGCCGGCACATCGAGCTGGCCATAGGTCCTGTTCATCGCCAGCGCCGCAAGCCGATGGCCAATCGGCAATTTATTTTTCGGATGCAGGTCCTTCGCATCACCCACATCCATTGTAACTGCCATGCCCGTATTATTCAGCTCAGTGATCCGTTCCTGCGCTTCGCGGAAATACGCATAGTCTGCCAGTTCGGGATCAAAACTATCCCAGTGATACGGCGCTACCTGCACCAGGTAAAACGGCAGGCTTCCCTGGCCAAATTTTTCCCTCCACGCCTCAATCATCGCACGCGTAAGGCGGGTATATGACTCACGCTCGCTGCGGTTGCTCTCTCCCTGGTACCAGCAAAAACCTTTAACACTGAGGTTGCGGAACGGATGGATCATCGCGTTATATAAGAGGAACGGACGGGTTACTTTTTCAAAACTGAAACCACCATCGATCTTTTCCTTACTCTTTTCACCCGACAGGTAAGGCTGCAGGTACACACGATCCAGCATGGTGTCGGCAGAAAGCACTTCCTGCGGAACAAACGCCTGCGCCGCCGATGCGCCAATGCCGGACCACACCAGCCCGATCGGGATGTGCAGTTTGTTATACAAATCCCTGCCGAACGAATAACCCACTGCGCTGAAATCCTTTGCGGTGGCGGGTGAGCAGGTTTCCCACTTACCCTTGAAATGATCGATCGGTGTGGCGCTGAAATTCAGGTCGGCCCTGAGCAACCGGATATTCGGGTAGGTGGCGAGCGGTAATTCGTTGGCAGAATTCGTATCTTCTTTCAGGCTGAACTGCATGTTCGATTGGCCGCTGCAAAACCAGACGTCGCCGATCAGCAGGTCAGTCAACGTAGTGGTAGTTGATCCATCCTTTACCGCTAAGCTATGAGCGGTAAAATCATTTTCCTTTGCCAGCGGCACCGGGATAATCACGAGGAACGAACTGTCGGCCCCGGTAACCGCCGTCGCGACGGTTGTCCAGTCAGCAGTCACAGAAACCCCGACACCGGGCAACGCCCTTCCCCATATTTTAAATGGTTTGTTCTGCTGCACTACCATTCCGCTTTGCAGGGCATTGGACAGGACAAGCTGGGCTTGCAGACCACTCAACGATCCAACAAACAGTATGGCTAAAAAAAACTTTTTCATAAATCTTACTTCTTTTCTTTGATCACCACTTTTCTTGACTTCGGCTTATTGATGCTATAAATTTTATCGGCAATAACTTCCATTTCTTTCTGCCATGCATCCCGCACTTCCTTCTTCCGGCCTTCCACATAATTATCTTTCTTGGACGCCACGGCCCAATCTTTCGCAGCCTTCGCCACCACGCTGTCCATGGCTACCTGGTCATCCTGGTACATCATACCCAGGTGACGGAAGTAGTTCGACTGCAACCACACATACGACCTCATTTTTTGCTCCAGGTCACGATACTGGAGGTTTAGCCCGGCTATTTCCTTCGCCTGCTGGTATTGCGGCGTATTACCCATCGTTGCCAGGTTAATCCCAACCCCAAGTTCTGACCCGGAAAATTCGCCAATTACATTGCCATTAATCACCAGCTCATATGCTCCATCTTTTTTCAATCCGGATACCTGCAGCATTTCCCGGTTCATTTCTTCGGTAAACGGAATCACCGCCAGGGCTTCATATTGTTTCTGCGGATTCTCCCATAAACGGGCCGATGAATCAGTCGGGAAGGGCAAAGAGTTGGCGAGATAATTAAACGAAATGCCCGATGCATTTTTTAC
>SDZZ01000816.1 GCA_004173255.1 Chitinophagaceae bacterium
GGTACCAGTGCCGGCACAGTAACGCCGGTTTCATCACCTGGTGGTACGCCTGTTATCGGACTGAACCTCGGTTCGCAGGACCAGGTAATCGCTTACCAGGGTTCGCTGGAAGGATCTTACCAGGTATTGGCAGGTATTCACTGGAACTATTGCGATCCTTACACCATAAACACTACCTGGGACCCGGTGGGTCCATGCTCCTTAAACACTTCTTTTGGCAGTACCATGCCACCCGGTATTTCATCCGGTTCGTCGGCTTTCTGGACCGGGCTGGTCTCCTCAACTACGCCACGGGCGGGGTATTTCAACTGCAACGGAACTCCTCAAACAATAAGTAACCTAAACGTGTTGCGCGGCCTCATCCTGGACAAGGCAAACTGGGTATTTTCCGTTGTCTCACCATCAGGTCTCACTACGCCGGCGGGTTGTACATATGTTACACTGCCGCCTGTTATCGATGCTTCGCCATCTACCGCAATTATTTGTGCCGGGCCATATACCACCACATTTACCGTAACCGCCAGCGGTGCCGGGCCGATCAGCTATCTATGGCAGGTAAGTACTACAGGCATTGCCGGAGCTTATTCCAACTTGAGCGGCACGAACTACAGCGATGTGAACACCGCAACCCTGAAAATCAGTAACGTAACGGCAGCTTTCAATAATTATGCTTACCGGGCTGTGGTATCCAACAGCGGTGGCAGTAGTTTTTCCAATGGTGCCCTGTTAAAAGTTGACAATGGTGTGCCTTCCAGCTTCCCAACTCAGCCTGCAGATGCCTTTACCTGCCCGGGCGGAAATGCCAGTTTTACTTCCACTGCCACTACCAATTCGGGCAGCCTTACCTATCGCTGGCAGGTGAATACGGGTACAGGTTTCACCGATATCACCGATGGCGGTGTGTATTCCAATTCAACAACTACCAGTTTAATCATCACCGGTGTTCCGGCCACGATGTACGGATATCAATACCGTATGGGTGCTACCAATACCTGCGGCACCGGCTACAGCAACCCAGCCACACTGACTTTCCGCAGCACCTGGACAGGCACTTCCAGCGTTAACTGGAATGTTGCCGGCAACTGGAGCTGCAACGTGGTGCCTGATGCCAATACAGATGTGGTCATCGGCACTGCCGGCAACCAGCCAACCATTAGTACGGTGGCCAATGTAAGAAATGTAACCCTTAATATGGGCGGAACGCTAACC
>SDZZ01000817.1 GCA_004173255.1 Chitinophagaceae bacterium
ATTTGCAAGGCCATGATCTCCAGGTCGGCACTGGTGCCACGTCCACCACCACTTGGCTGATGGATCATTACCTCGCCATGTTTATAAATAAAGCGACGGCCTTTTTCGCCTCCGCTCAATAATATACTGCCCATGCTGGCTGCCATTCCCATACAAATGGTGCTCACGGGAGAACTGATCATTTGCATGGTATCATATACCACCATGCCGCTGGTAACTCCGCCACCCGGACTATTGATGTAAAAAGTAATTTCTTTTCCCGGCTCAATGGCTTCCAGGTACATCAGTCTGTCTGTAAGATCCTTGGCCGATTTATCATCCACTGCACCCCACAAAAAGATCTTGCGTTGTTCGATAAATTTTTTATCAAATTTCCATCCGCCCATCATCTTTTCCATCGGGTTTTCCGGAACCTCCGGCATATCCGGTTCTTCCTCTTCTTCCATTCTTTTGGTTTTGTTATATGTGCTCATTGTTGAATGATTATTGATTATTGATTATTAATTATTTGACCCCTGAGGCCCTATCCAGTATCCAGTATCCAGCATCCAGTATCCAGTATCTGGTATCCAGCATCCGGCATATCACTAAATCTCCTTCTTAGCTTTACGTGGATTCACTGTCAGTACTTCATCCACCAGTCCGTATTCTTTTGCTTCCGTGGAAGTCATCCATTTATCGCGGTCGCAGTCTTTTTCGATTCTTTCTACGGATTGCCCGGTATGTTCGGCGATGATCTCGTACAATTCTCTTTTTAGTTTGCGCACTTCATTAACCGTGATCTCGATATCACTTGCCTGGCCCATCGCTCCTGCGCTTGGCTGGTGCATCATGATGCGGCTGTGTTTAAGGGCGGAACGTTTGCCCTTGGTGCCGGCGCACATCAACACCTGCGACATACTGGCGGCAATACCCGTACAGATGGTGGCGATGTCTGGTGTAATGATCTGCATGGTATCGTACATCCCCAAGCCGGCATATACACTACCGCCCGGGCTGTTGATGTACATCTGTATATCACGGGTACGGTCTGTACTTTCCATGAACAACAACTGAGCGGTTACGATGTTGGCTACTTCATCGCTGATGGGATAGCCGAGGAAAATGATCCTGTCCATCATGAGGCGACTGTACACATCCATCACCGCTACATTCATAGGACGCTCTTCAATGATGTTGGGTGTTAAACCCGTTACATCTATTACGC
>SDZZ01000818.1 GCA_004173255.1 Chitinophagaceae bacterium
ATCCACGACAAGCTGATCGAGAAAGCCAAGGAGAAACTATCCACCACAAATTTATCCGTAAGCGAGATCGCCTATGAGCTAGGGTTCGAACATGCTCAATCGTTCAGCAAACTGTTCAAGTCCAAGACCGATCATACTCCGCTTGAGTTTAAGCAATTGTTTAATTGAACGGCCTTTGCCCGGAGTTTATTCCGGTTATAAATGATGCAGGCCTGACCGGAAAAACTAAAGCTGAGTTGATCCTGAAGCTGAATGATCGGTCAATCCCTGAAGACCGTTTCAGCGTCGGTCCTTTCAACCGTCAGGTTAACACTCCTGCCGGAGCCCGGCCGGGTCGCATGCATCACATTTTTGGGGATAGTTAGGCTCATTCCGGGCCCCAGCTCATAGATCTTTTCTTCCGTTTCGACGATGAGGATATCCTCCACACCGATAAAGGTTTCATCGGAATTGGGATGGTAATGCCAGGCATAGGGCGTGGTCATGATCGCCAGGCGAACGATGTGGTCGTTAACGATATTGATCCCGGTGTTATGATTTTGTGTCTGGTAGCCGGCGGCCAGTTCCCCAAAATTAATGATATCGATCATCCTGATATAGCTGAAATTGTTAAAACCTTGTTTATAAAGCAAATCACGGTCCGGTAAATACCTCCGGGACCCATTCGAACGCATCGCCTGACCTTCGGACATGGCCTGTTCCGGGCCAGGGAAGATGATATCCGAATGTTCTGATCTTACCATCTGCCAGCTGCCCTAAAACTTTTATACGGGTCCTGATACCTTCATCGATATCCCTGTCCCCCCCATAACCCCACTCGGGATGAGGAAAAAGCAGGATGTCAGAGTGAACAAGATCTGCAATGTACATGAGGTCGCTGCCACCGGAATAAACGGTGATCAGCGTTAGTCCCGGGGTGTGTCCAGGCGCTTCCTGGAATTTCAGACAGTCGAACAGTGGTTTGTCCAAATTCAAAAATTGGATTTTTGGCCTGACCTGTTGCAGCGTTTGTTTGATGCCAGCAATAAAACCGGTTAAAAAGGCGGTCTGATCAGGTATTCCGCTTTTTGAAAAGTCTTCCGGCCTGGCGGCCAGCCAGAAATCATACTCGGCCTTATTGATGTGGACAGCCGCATTCGGGAACGCAAAGGTTCCATTTTTGGCGATCAGTCCACCGAGATGGTCGGGATGGGCATGCGATAGTAC
>SDZZ01000819.1 GCA_004173255.1 Chitinophagaceae bacterium
ACCGACGACTTCCGTTCGCTCATCAATACCGTGGTGTATGAAAGCAGCATGAGTACCGAAGCGGTAAACATTACGGTGAAGCCCGTGCCTGAAACGGCCCGGCCCGACAGCTTCAACGGTGCCACCGGCAAGTTCAGGATCAGCTCGGAGTTACTAAAAAATAACGTGCACACCAACGAGGAGGGAATACTCGAGGTAAGGATCAGTGGTGAAGGGAATTTCACACAGCTGACTGCACCGGACATCAGCTGGCCGGGTGGCCTTACTGCATTCGATCCGGAAGTAAAGGACCAGCTTGATCCGGAAACCTCACCATTAAGGGGTGAGCGTTTGTTCCGCTATCATTTTGTGTCGAACAAACCCGGCACCCATGAACTTCCAGGCGTGGTGTTGTCTTTTTTTAACCCCGACAGCAACCGCTACCAGACTCTCAAAACCAGCCCTATCACTGTTACAGTTATTGATTCGGTAAAAAAGCCATCTGCCGGTATCACTGGCAACAAACCGGCACGGTCCGGTACATGGATCTGGATCATTACAACAGCGGTGTTGTCATTGCTGCTTGCGGCATTGGTTTCGTGGTTGATTTTTCGCAGGAAAAAATCAGTGGCAGTCATACCTGTGAAACCTGCAAAGCCCGCCCGGCCGCTGGTGCGTGACCTGCTTACAGAAGCGTCCATGCTGGTACACCAGGGCGACAAACAATTTTACATCAGCCTTCGCAAAGCGGTCTGGCAATTTTTCTCCACCCATTACGAACTTACGGGCAGCCAGCAGGGGCGCAATAACCTGTTGGCGGTTATGCGGAATGCCGGTATCAGTTTGCCCCTGCAAGAGGAAGTAACCGCCATACTTGACCATTGCGAAACGGGAATGTTTACGAGTGTATCGAGGGAAGATGACCAGGTGGCCTGGCTGAACCGTACCCGTCTGGTGCTGGAGGAAATCCAGGGTCCGGTTATAACCTACGGCTGACAGTGCTGATTATTCCTGACTATTTATTACCCACTCCTGGCAGTGCTGATTCTTGCTGAATATTTGTAACCCACACGAGACAGTGCTGATTACTCAGAGTATTTGTAACCCACGCCGCGTACGGAGTGGAAGTATTTCGGATTGCGGCTATCGTGTTCAAAATACTTGCGGAAGTTGAGAATAAAATTATCGATGGTGCGGGTAGTGGGGTAAACGTTATAACCCCATAC
>SDZZ01000292.1 GCA_004173255.1 Chitinophagaceae bacterium
CCAGGGTTTCCAGGTACGACTCCTGCGCACCAGTCATTGGTTCATCCCCTGTCTTCCAGTCTTTCGGGTCCTTGATCCTGTTATCTGCTGGTTGCTGTTGCTGTTGATTTTCCATACTAAATGTTTTAGCAAACTGTTATCCAAACTCCGGGCCAGAAATGTTCCAATTTCGGTATTAATCTGATATATTTATTTCCCATAAAACCCACCAATGAAGAGAATTTCCCTTTTGATTTGCACGATGCTTACCACCCTCCTTGCTTCCGCACAATACTGGCAGCAGCAAACCGATTATGTGATTGATGTTTTCCTGGATGACAAGGCCCAGACTTTAAAAGGCAATGTATATATTGAGTACACCAATAATTCACCCGACGAGCTTCCGTTTATCTGGTTCCACCTGTGGCAGAATGCCTACAAAAATGACCGGACTGCATTTGCCAGGCAGTTGCTTCGTGACAAGGACGGCAAGGCGCGGCTGAAAGGAATCAAGGACAAGGGTTCGATTGAAGACCTGGCATTTACGGTAGAAGGGAAAACCGCCCGCATGGAACCCGATCCGGAAAATATTGACATAGTAAAGTTGGTTTTACCGGAACCACTCAAACCCGGAAAAAAGATCATTCTCAAAACATGGTTCACTGTGCATATACCAACCTATGCCTCACGTTCCGGCCGCCTGGGGCAGGCTTACCTGATGTGTCAGTGGTATCCTAAACCCGCGGTGTACGACCGGAAGGGATGGCATCCCATGCCCTACCTGGACCAGGGTGAGTTTTACAGCGACTTCGGCAATTTCACTGTGAATATTTCTGTACCATCCAGCTATGTGGTCGGCGCCACCGGTCAGTTGCAGAATGAAGATGAGCTTGCGATCTATAAAAAGATCGGGGCCAATAATCTTGACTCTGCCAGGGTCCTGATGAAATATACCCCCGCAGGTAGCAACGGCACAAAAATCCTGACTTACAAAGCAAGCAGGGTTCACGATTTTGCCTGGTTCGCTGACAAGGATTTTATCATCCGCTATGATACGGCACAACTGAGTGCGGGCACTACCATCGATGTGTTTACCTATGGTTATGAAAACGGAACTCCCAGCTGGAAAAACAGTGTATCGTTTATAGAAGATGCGATCCGACATTATTCGAATTGGCTGGGCGAGTACCCGTACCCTGTAGCACAGGCCGTGGAAGGACCGCAGAATGTTTCATCGGGCGGAATGGAGTACCCGATGATTACCCTGATCACCAGCCCAGGAGCCAGTAACAGCCAGATGGATGGCGTGATCACACACGAAGTGGGTCACAACTGGTTTTATGGGATACTTGGAAGCAACGAACGTGACCATGCATGGATGGATGAAGGGTTGAACTCCTATTTCCAGTTTCGTTACGAAGCAGAGAAGTACAGGACCAACAGCATTTTTGGTGATGCAATCCCGCCAGAGGTAAAAGCAAAACCACTGAAAGAATTTGAGAGCACCATCTATGCAGTGCTCAGCGGCCAGATTCCAATGGAGGAAGCCATTGAAACCCCGGCAGCCGATTTTGCCGACAAGGACAAATATGCGATGGTTGAATATATCAAAACAGCAGTTTGGATGTATATTATTGAACAGGTGATCGGCAGGGATAAAGTGGATGCAGCATTTAAGGAATACTACAACGACTGGAAATTTAAACACCCCTATCCGGAAGACCTGAAAGAGGAGTTCAGGAAACAATCCCCGTCAAATATCGATGGCCTCTGGCAACTGCTCGACAAAAAAGGGAAATTTGAATAACCTGTACCATTAACGGACACCCTCTGTCCGTTTGTGAACACCGTTGCGTCGGTGCCTCACTGTTTACAGGGGGCAAAGGCATGGCATGCAATTAGAGAGAACGCGGTACATAACACACAAATATGTTCAACCATTTTTTCCGCATTGCCTGGCGTAACCTGATGAAACGGAAGTTCTACAGCCTTATTAATATAGCCGGACTGGCAATAGGTATGGCATGCTGTGTCCTTATCGCCCTTTACGTAAGGCAGGAAAAATCCTATGACCGCTATCACGCAAAACACAATCGCATTTACCGCGTGGTGCAGTCGTTCCGGAATGCGCAACCAGGGCAAATGCTTCCACCCCCTGCCCCGGAAGATTACCAGGTGTGGGGTAATGCACCGGTCGGACCAGCCCTGCAGCGGGACTTCCCGCAGATCGAAAAAGTGGTGCAGTTCATGAGTCCGTCAAGCCTCTTATTACAGAGGGGTGAAAAAAGGGTTCAACAGGAGAATATCCTGGTGATGGATTCAAGCGCGTTCGACCTGTTCAGCTGGAAAATGCTGGCTGGTAACCCGCATACGGCATTGATTAACCCAAACAGCATTGTACTGACCAGGTCGGTTGCTGACAAATTTTATAAAAATGAAAATGCAGTTGGACAGGTATTGCGGATCGACAATGATGCCGATTTTACCGTGACCGGGGTCATGGAGGATGTACCTGGCAACTCGCAATTTACATTTACCGGATTAATATCGATGTCAACTGTCAGACAGGCACGCCCGGAAATGTTTGGCTGGTGGGGCTACGTAGATTTCTATACCTACATCCTGCTGAAAGAAAACGCGCAGATCGGATCATTGGAAAAGCAGGCAGCTTCCTTTGTCGCCCGCAACAATGCGGATGACAAGGGCTACTCGATTGCGTTTGAAAAAATGAACGACGCCTATCTTCATTCGGTAGCGACCCGGCAGCCCGGCCCAACCGGCAGCCTGCTGAACGTTTACCTGTTTGGTTGTATAGCCGTATTCATCATGCTGATTGCCTGCATCAATTTTATGAACCTGTCCACTGCGCGCTCCATGGAACGGGCAAAAGAAATCGGCATCCGGAAAGTACTTGGCGTGCGACCCTCGAGCCTTATGTGGCAATTCCTTGCGGAGTCTGTTCTCATGTCACTGCTGGCTGCGATCATTGCAGTCGTCCTCGCGAAAGCCGGATTACCGTTGATTGGAAAACTTTCGGGTAAGGACCTGTCGGACGTCAATATATTCAGTCCGGTTTTACTGGCACTTATGGCTGCGTTTGCGGTGATAGTAGGCATACTCGCGGGCATCTATCCGGCCTGGTTCCTGACCGGCTTCCGGGCGATAGCGGTGCTGAAAGGAAAATTTAATCCATCAGGTGAAGGCGTTTCGCTCCGCAAAGCACTGGTTGTTTTCCAGTTTACCCTGTCCATCGCCCTCATCGCAGGCACCACTATTGTATACACCCAATTGCAGTATGTAAACCAGCAGGACCTTGGGTTCCGGAAAGAACAAATGCTGATAGTGGATTTTGAAGGCGACAATAAAGTACGGCAAAGCCTGGAGTCAGTTAAGAAAGCACTGGCCGACCAGCCGGGAGTGGTGAGCGTTGCAGCTTCGCGCGCAGTTCCGGGCGAATTCCTGCCCAATGCCGGAACCGAGATCCAGACACCCGAAGGGGAAATGGTGATGAAGACCCCGTTTATTTATGAGATTGATTTTGATTTTATCCCAACCTATAACATCCCGCTGGTAGCCGGACGAGCGTACTCCAGGGACTTTACAACCGACAGTGCCGAATCGATGATCATTAATGAAGCGGCGGCAAAACTTTACGGTTATACCAAACCAGCGGATGCAGTGGGGAAGAAATTTTCCCAGTGGGGACGTACAGGCACGATTGCCGGGGTAGTAAAAGATTTTAATTTCCGTTCGCTGCATCAGGCAGTTGAACCCCTTACCCTGCGTTATGGTTATCCGGGTGAGGTAAACCGTTTGTCCGTTGCAATAAAAGGGGAAAATGTTCAGGCTACTATTGACGGACTCCAGAAGAGGTGGGCCGAAGTGGCTCCCCAGCGACCATTCCTGTACCATTTTCTCGATGAATCTTTCAGTGCACAGTATGAAGCTGACCAGCATTTCGGTCAGCTGTTTACCTTCTTTGCCTTCCTTGCCATCTGTGTTGCCTGTCTGGGATTGTTCGGACTGTCAACCTTTATGGCCCAGCAACGGGTAAAAGAAATCGGTATCCGCAAAGTACTGGGCTCATCCGTTGGAAGTATCGTGGTGCTTTTGTCGAAAGACTTTGTGAAACTGATCCTGGTGGCAATTATCATCGCTATACCGCTCTGCTGGTGGGCGATGAATGCGTGGTTGCAGGGTTTTGCCTATCGAATCAGTATTGGCTCGATTGTGTTTATTGAGGCTGGACTTATTTCGCTGTTTATTGCATTACTTACCATTGCCTGGCAATCGGTAAAGGCTGCCATGGGCAACCCGATCGAATCGCTGCGGAGTGAATAGAGGGCAGTTATCACTTTAACGGCGATAATTCAAGGGTGGAGTTTAAGCTCGGTAATATTCTGAACTGGATAGCTTCCCGAACTAGTCCCATTGCTGGATAATAAAACCAACCTGCTTATCCATCAGTGCAAATTCCTTCGCACCCCACGGACGGAGTGTAATGGCCGGAAGATTGGGATGTAACAAAGCAGGGTGCGAAGCGGAAATTTTCGCAAAGACTTCTTCTATATCGGATGTTACCAGCCTGAATTCAGGGTAGTGCTCCTTTGCGAGTGCCTCGTCCTGGAAGAGGTTGATCCTTAAACCGTCTTTTTCCACTACACAGAATGGAGTCTGCGCATGGAATTCTTCATGGGTAACGGTAAAACCCAGGCAGTTCACCAACAGCTCAATACCGTCATTGATATTGGTGTAAAAAATGTTTGGTACAAGCTTATTGAACTTCATATGCGTGGTTTTAATGGGTTAACCAACTATCGCATGCTGCGCGAGGAATATAATGATACCGGAAATAAAACCCAGTAGTGCCAGCAGGCTTATTTTTTTAAGGTACCACATAAAATCGATCTGCTCAATTCCCATTACCGCCACCCCGGCTGCCGATCCGATGATGATAGCGCTGCCCCCGGTACCGGTGGTAAGCGCCAGGAACTCCCAGAACGGATGGTCGGTAGGATACGTGGTCATGTCATACATGCCCTGCGAAGCAGCTACCAGGGGAACGTTGTCAACAATGGCCGACAACAAACCAAGTGTTGAACCGATCAGGTAATCATTCTTCAGGGTGCTGTTCAGCACGCCGGCAAGTTGCGTCAGCATTCCAATAGAATTGAGAGCCGCCACTGCCAGCAGTATGCCAAGGAAAAACAGAATACTGGGAGTGTCCACCCGCTGCAGTGCATGGGCAACAGTATACTTCTCCAGTAATCCTTGTTCTTTCCCTTTATGCAGCACCGTGGTGATCACCCACATCATGCCGAGCGCCAGCAGCATGCCCATAAATGGGGGAAGATGGGTGACTGTTTTAAACACCGGGACAAAAACGAGGAACCCGATACCGGCAACGAGGATGATACGGCCATCCTTTTTTTCTTCGGGGGTGCAGGTGGAAACAGGAATGGATGCGATCCGCGATTTTTTGAACCGGCGGGCAATGATGATGGCCGGAAGTATACACACTGCTATACTCGGAAGCAACAACTGTTTGATAATATTCAACGCGGTTATCTGCCCGCCGATCCACAACATGGTGGTAGTAACGTCGCCCAACGGAGACCAGGCACCGCCTGCATTTGCAGCGATGATGACCATACCCGCAAACCAGAGTTTATCTTCCCGTTCTGTAAGGATTTTTGCGCAAAGCGATGTCATCACTATTGCAGTAGTCAGGTTATCCAGCAGTGCGGAAAGACAGAAGGTAAGAAAGGTAACAAACACAAGCAATTTTGCCTTACTCGTCGTTCGGATGCGTTGTGTAATGATGTCGAACCCGTTGTGCGAATCGATCAGTTCAACAATGGTCATTGC
>SDZZ01000820.1 GCA_004173255.1 Chitinophagaceae bacterium
ATGGAAATGGTGGGATGTGCCTTGTAGAAATCGTCTCCAGGGGAAGAGACAATGGGGTGCGCCTGACTTTTACAGATAGCGGACCGGGCATTGCCGATATTCCCCAGGCTATGCAGGACGGTTTTTCTACCGGAAGAAGTCTGGGACTTGGACTGCCGGGCGCAAAAAGATTAGTAAACGAATTTGATATCAAAAGTAAAGTGGGAGAGGGAACAACGGTGATGATTCTAAAATGGGCCAATGGTTGATGCAACGCACACCAAATTTTCTGCTGGTGACAGAAGTTATTTTTCGCTGATCAAAAAAGAGATCCACCGGAGAGCCATTGAATTGGGGATTGCGGAAAAACGTGTAGCGGAGATCGATCTGATCGCAGCGGAAATTACCAGCAACCTCTATAAATATGCAGACGATGGGGAGATCCTTTTGGGCAGTTTTACCGAAGGGGGCAACCCTTATCTGGAGATCATCTGTATCGATAATGGTCCGGGTATTTCCAATCCGGTAAAAATGATGCAGGATGGCTTCTCTACTAGCAGCACCCTGGGCCATGGCCTGGGCAGCATCAAAAGACTTTCGGATACCTTCGATCTATATACCCTTAGCGGATGGGGGACTATTCTGCTCAGTAGGGTGTATGTGAATGAACCACCTAAGACACCGCCTTCGCTTACCATCAGACCGATTGTGCTCTGCAAGCCCGGGGAAACAACCAGCGGTGACGGTTTCTTTTTCAAAAGTACAAAGGATATGGTAAAGTTGATGCTTTGTGACGGACTGGGACATGGACCTGAGGCCAATAGGGCGGTTAACGAAGCGGAAAGGAACTTTAGAATATGCCCTGATAGCGATCCGGTGCAGACCCTTCGCTTTCTGCATAATCCCATGAAAAAAACCCGCGGCATGGTCGCCAATATGGTCTGCTTTGATATTAAGAGTAAAATGTGGACTTCTGCGGGGGTTGGCAATATCGGGGTAAGGTGGCTGGGTCCCAACATCGCCAAAAACCACATGTCCTATAACGGCATCGTGGGCCACAATATTCCAAATACCATGAATGTGCAGCAGTACGCTTCCGACCAGTACAACCAGGTGGGAAATGTCAAAATATCCAATGATACTAAAATGTGATCCTACCATTCTTGCAGCAGCGATTTACAAGGACCATGCCCGGCAAACCGATGATATGTCCGTGGTAGTGATA
>SDZZ01000821.1 GCA_004173255.1 Chitinophagaceae bacterium
GTGCCGCCATGTGCCGATGCAATTTCGGAGGCAATGTAAAGGCCAAGACCGAGTCCCTGCTTATTGCCTTTGCCTTCACCCCTTGAAAAAGGCTGGAAAAGCCGGTGCATAATGCCTGACGGGATTTTGGGGCCCGCATTGCTGACCGACAGGGTAAACTGGTTGTTTGCAATTCGGACACTGGTCAGTATCGGTTGGTCTTTATCTCCATAGTTCAGCGCGTTACCCAGAAGGTTGGAAAATAACTGGGCTACCCGTTTACCGTCCAGGTAAACCGGGCCGTCGAGGTCAATATCAAGCACAATTTCCCGATCGGGCCACACCACACTCAATTCGCTCACGATCTCTGTAAGGATAGCAGGAAGTTCGTCCTCCTTTTTCCGTTGAAGGGCAATGCCACCTCCCATCCGGCCGCTTGCAAAGTCGAGCATGTTTTCAATCAGTCCGTTAATACGATACGATGAATCCTGTATAATGTTTGCAATGCGGAGACCGGTCTTATCCAATGGCATGCCCATCAGCAACTGCGCACCGTTCAGAGTAGCCTGCACGGGATTGCGAAGGTCATGGCCAAGTATCGCGATAAATTGTTCGCGGAGTTCGGAGATCTTCTGCTCTTCCAATAGCCTGGCCTCAACGATTTCCTGCTCACGAATCGCATTCAGGTGAAGGGCAACCAGATCCGCAAACAGGCGGAACATCCCGATGTTTGCTGGTGTATTTAATACGGCCGGTCTTGGGTCGATGGAGCAGAGGGTGCCAAAAAAGGTTCCGTCCTTCAACCTGATCGGAATGGAAATATAGCTTTGGAATCCATACATCAGGGGAGTATGGTGCTGATTAAAATATTCGTCCTGGGCAACGTGGTCGATCACCACATGATCACCGGTCTGACGGATTTCATGGCAGATCGTGGTTTCCAGTTTCAGCTCGCCGCCAATCTCCAGACCGAAATTGATTTCGTCCCGGACTGCACAGGCAACCCATTTGTCATCGGTTACACGCGCAATTGCAGCGAACCCCATACCGGTGGTGCGGCAGATCACTTCAAGAATTTGTGGAATAACGGGGATTTTGCCGATATCATTGATATCGTCCTGGATAGTATAGCTACTGGGAATGCGCATTAACTTAAATGTATGGTTTCAATTAGTTCTGAGAAAGCAATGCCGACGGCGACATAAAAACAGAAATCTTGCAGT
>SDZZ01000017.1 GCA_004173255.1 Chitinophagaceae bacterium
CTTTCTTCACCGCTTTTTTTGGAGCTGCCTTGCCGGCGGTTTTTTTACTTGCAACTTTTTTCGCTGCTTTTTTAGGAGCCGCTTTCTTTACCGCTTTTTTGGCTGCCTTTTTCTTAACCAGTTTTTTCGCCGTTTTCTTTTTGGCTATAGCTTTTTTAGGTGCTGCTTTTTTTGCTGTTTTTTTCTTCGCAACTGATTTCTTGGCTACTTTCTTCGCGGCTTTTTTCGCCACTTTTTTGGGCGCTGGTTTTGCTTTCTTTTTCGAAGGCATACGACAAAGTTTTGGAGTTAATGATTGAATTGATTTTCTGAAACTGTATTGAAGTTACAAGGAATAGTATTCGCTACACTACTTCGTTACAATTTTTTTCAACGTTTTAATCACAGTATGGTAGCTGGAAAACGGCGAGGCCGCTACAATGTAACGGCCCCTGCATTATTTATGTTAGTCCAGAGCGAATCAGGCACAATCACCATCCGGCCCGCAAACCGCGCCGGTATTGCTTTCCAGCACATCAATCTTTTTATTCCCCGCGTTCCATTCCGACCATGATTTTTCCAGTGCGCCGAGGAAAGTTTCCTGGGCCTGCGCACCCGAAACCGCATAACGGTCATTGAATACGAAGTAGGGGACACCTCGCACACCGATCTGTCTTGCTTCATACACATCCTGCTGCACGGCATCTGCATAATCGCTGCCGGCCAGCACTGCCGCGGCTTCCGCGCTGTCGAGACCGGCTTCGGAAGCAAGCCTTACCAGCGTGGCGTGATCCGAGGTATCACCGCCTTCGGTAAAATACGACCGGAAAAGCAGTTCTTCCATCTGGTCTCCAAGTCCCCTGGTCTTGGCAAACTGGATCAGGCGGTGTGCGTCGAATGAGTTGGCTATAACGGCGTGTTCGAGGTCATAAACCAGTCCCTCACCTGCGGCCATTTCCGAAACCCGTGCGTTCATCTGCCTGGCCTCATCGACCGACCAACCCTTCATTTCAGAAAGGTATTCGTTCAGCGATTTGCCCGGGGTGTTCTTCATATCCGGGTTCAGCTGGAAGCTTTTCCATACCACTTCAATGTCATTGCGTCCGGCAAACTGCGCCAGGCCGCCTTCAAAGCGCCGCTTCCCGATATAACAGAACGGGCACATAACGTCGGACCAGATCTCCACTTTCATACTACTTGTTTCGGCTTACAACAAGCGTTTGCGCGAATTGGTTCAAAATTGCTACTTTACATGCATGCACACCTACCAATGAAGAGCAACGCCATTTCCCGTTTGTCCATTCCGCTGCGGCTTAGCCTGGCTTACTGCTTCTTCAGTTGCGGGTGGATTATCTTCAGTGGTGAAATAGCACAAACCATGGCAGGGGGTGACCTGCACCGGCTCAATCACATCGAAAGCCTGAAGGGTATTTTTTTTGTAATCGTCTCTACGCTGTTCCTGTTTTTCCTCAGCCGTAACCTGTACCGCAAACAACGCGAGGTCACCGAAAAGTACCGCGTAGTGGCAGAAAGGGAAGAGGCCGTATCCATGGCGACCAGTGATGGCATTTACCAGTTCAATCATGCAACCGACACTATCAGCATCAATCAGAACATGCGGCAAATGCTGGGTTTGCCCTCCACAACCGTTACAGGTTCCAGGAAGTTCTGGGAACAAAGCATCCATCCGGACGACCGCACCCGCGTGCTTTCCTATTTCGACAAAGCCCGTAGCAGCGGCACCCGGTTCGCCCGTGCGGAATACCGTGGAAGGACCAGCAATGGCGAGTACATCCATGTGTTGCACAGCATTTACCTGCTGGAGCATGGTGATCCGCAAACATCCAACGTGATCGGGTATGTGCAGGACCTTTCACAGTTGCGCAACCTGCAGCAGCTATACCACGAAAGGGAACTGCAGCAGAAAAATGAAATTGCCCGCTCCATCGTGAACGCCGAGGAAACGGAACGCAACCGGTGGGCCGAGGAGCTCCATGATAATATTTCACAGTTGCTCAGTGTGGCCAACCTGTATGCCGCCAGCCTCAGCAACCCGAAGACCGAAGTGGAAGCGACTGTCAAACGTGTTCGGGAGATGATCGAACTGAGCATCCAGGAGATCAGGCGTTTGTCGGCCAACCTGAAACCACCGAGTTTTGAAGATACCGGGTTATACAACGTTATCTCGGAATTGACGCGCGATATCAGCCAGGTAAGGGATATCAGCTTCGACGTGATCCAGGAAAAAGGTACTGCCGAAATCATGACGGAGGAACAGCAACTGATGGTATACCGCATTGTACAGGAAAGCCTGAATAACATTATCAAATACGCGAACGCCACCGAGGTGGTAATCGCCATCAGTGTTACCGGACAACATGCGGCCATCCGTATAACCGATAATGGCAGCGGGGTCGACGTGGCCACCATGCGGGAAGGAACCGGAATCCGGAATATCCGAAGCCGTCTTGAACTGTTCGATGGACAGCTGGAGCTGAAATCGGCCCCCGGCGAGGGCTTCGAAATGAGCGCTTCCTTCCTTTTATAAACTCCGTGTTAAATGCAGCCTGGGCGTTTTCCCATGGTATAATTTTTGTCACGCTAATCCAAACGAATCAGGATGACTAAAAATGAAAAAATTCTTGCAGGCATCGGCGCACTCGCCCTTACAGGCCTGCTGATCTTTTCGGTACGTCGCGCACAGGCTAAAAAACGACTGAAAGACATTTCCGACGAAGGATATGAAACCGCACATGATGTGCTGTATCCGAAAAAACGGAAAAGTTATAAAACCCACTATGGCCCGGTTCTTCCTTCGTGATAACGTCGTTTCCCTTATTTTTATAACAGGCAAACGCAGCCTGCCTTACCAACCATATGCAAAGGATCCGACCGGATGTAGATATTATTAAAGACCTGCTTGATGCAGTTCTGGACGCACAGCCGGACTCTGTTTTCACCAAGAGCCTGGCGGTTCAATACCAGGAGCGGGGCGGGCTCAGTAAAAAACAATTGCAGGGACTGTATGGCAAAGCTTCGCGGATCAGTTCCATCCCTGCGGGTAAACTGGCTACCCTGGAGGCCATCATCCTCAAACGACCTACCCGTTACAAATCAGACCTGCCTGCGCCTGCCGAAGAAGGTCCACGTGAAGATGCCACCGGCCAGATCCTTGAAAGCATCCTGCTCAAATATCCACAGCACAAACGCGTCCTGTTCCTGAAGTCCAAGTTTGACCACCGGGAGCCCCTCACGGCAACAGAACTCAGCGAAATTGATAAATTCCGTAAGCTGGTATCTTAAGAGATCATTTCCTGTGCTTCGATCTCATCCATCCGGATAGCATTGTGGCTCTCATTATACACACACCGTCCGTTGCGTATAAGCAGTACCTGGGGTGACTCATGTTGTACCCCGAACACCTCTGCCACCCGGTTGGACAGCTGGCGGTAATTGATGAGGTCGAGGTAGTGGAAATCCATCGAAGCCGGTTGGTTGCCGCGGTCGAGCCGGCTCTTTACCATGGAACTGATGGAGCATCGGATCGAATGTTTGAAGATTACCTGCGGCACTGTGGCAGATCGTTCTATCACTGCGTCAAGTTGTGCATCTGTTGTTAATGGCTGCCAGTTCATAAAAAAGCTTTAGTAATATAACAAATTAAAATGCTGCCGGTTCAACCGGCTTTTTTAGCCCTGGACCGCTCGTGGCCGTGTTGACTAATAAGTGTTAGTACCAATTCTGGCACCGACATTGCGAAAGATCAGGACCTTGATGTTTTTACGCTTTTAACCCCCGGCGGTTCCGGCTTTTAACCCCTTAAACACCAAAGCTGGTACAACCGCCCCGAATGATTGAGATGGATAAAAAGAAAATTTATGTGGCGGATGATGATGCAAACATCCTTGAACTTATGCAGCTGATCCTTGAGGCACGTGGGTACGAGGTGATCACTTCGGCCGATGGAAGGTCGCTTAGCAGGCTCACCGATCTCCCTGATATGATCTTTCTCGATATTGCCATGTCAGGTACTGACGGCGGCGAAATCTGTCACAGTTTCAAACAACAGCACCGGCTTAACGAGCGGCCGGTGGTCCTTGTTTCCGCGAACACCAATCTCCGCGAAATAGCCGATCGCTGCGGCGCTGATGCAGTACTTGCCAAACCATTTGACATCAAGTCTGTGGTGGAACTTGCCCGTCGTTTTACCGAAAAGGGGAATAATTGACCAGTCTGTACCAGTACTACCCGATCCTCCGGTCGGTCGTGCAGAGATTAAAACGAAATTAACGGCCGGTATCGTAAAACTACGATCAGCAGCAAGTCCCCTGTTATCAGGAAAGATTCAGTTGTCCTTCCACACCTCCATCACCTTTATAACCCGAGATAGCTGAAGCTGCAATTTTCAGCATCGTTACCAACTTCCCATTTTTTGTATCCCAGTAATGTCCTTCTTCAGGTTGAACACGGATGAGGCTGATAGCCGGATCATCCTTGCCTTCTTCAAACCAGGCTTTGGCCATTGGGGACCACAGCTCCTCAATTTTTTTACGGTCGGTGATAATCGAAGCTGAACCTGTCAGCGAAAGATAATGGCTCTTGCCATTGTCGAGATATTGCAGGTACACTTTATCATCCTGGTTGATCTGCTCATTTTTTTCACTGCCTTTGCGGCTCATAAACCAGATGGATCCGTCATCATCAACCGACATCGTACCCATTGGTCTCGAAACTATACCACCGTCGAACACTGTGCAGAACAGGCATACCTGGTCTGCGGCCAGTTCCTTTATTTTTTCGACAGCACTGCTATCGCTCAGATTCTTTGTGTTTCCCATAATTCGTTTATACAGGAAGTAACAGAAACTATACCAGCGGGATTCAGGAATTGCTGCCCCACCGGTAACTGTCCATTTTAAAGCCTGCAAGGTCGATTATACGGTCAACCACTGTTGCAGCCACCTCTTCAATTGTTTTCGGTACGCTGTAGAAGGAAGGGGTTGCCGGGCAAATGATTCCCCCTGCCAGTGTAACAGTTTCCATATTACGGATATGGACCAGGTTATACGGCGTTTCCCTCGCCACACAGATGAGCTTACGGCGTTCTTTCAGGATTACATCAGCTGCACGGGTGGTGAGATCATTCGAAATACCGCCAGCAATGCGACCCAGCGTGCCCATGGAGCATGGCACAATGATCATGGTGTCATAATTGCCCGAGCCGGAGGCAAATGGAGCATTAAAGTCGCCAGCGCCATATATCCGCACCGGTGAAGAGGGCAGGGGCGCACCAGGCAGCTCTGTCTCCCACACGGTTTTCGCATTGCTGCTCATGACCACTGCAAGGTCGGACCACTGCCCATTTAGCGTCAGCAATTTCCGGATCAGCTGCTGGGCATAAATGGAACCGCTGGCACCGGAGATGGCCACTACTACTTTTTTTACAACATTGTTATCACTCATCGATTCAGTTATTACCGTAAAATTACCGCAATTGTGTCCAAATAACAGTATTTGATCAAATGAGCCTCCTTAGACCTACTTTGCTAAGAATCAATAGTTAAACATTTAATTTTAACGTTACGACATTGATATAGATCAACAAATCATTTTACTGCGGGATATCTCTTCCAAAAAAATCAATAAAAGTTTTTGTATTAAATCATTAATACCGATATTGCCAATGAATTTTCATAGGATAAGGTTTAATGGTTAATGGTTTTTGATTAGGGCCCTCCCGGATTACTTCGGGAGGTTCTTTTTTTTTATACCCCTCCGGCATCGAAACCAGCCGCTAAAAAAAGGTACCACCTTCCGATGATACCTTCTTTCAAATCAGGGAGCACCGCGATGCGGCACCCTGTTTACAACCTGTTTTATTTTACTTTCCCCTTTACTGTTTGTTCATTACCGAGGTTCTCAATAATCCAGTTGATCATTTTCGACCACAGGTGATAACTGGTATTATCTGCCTGGCCACTGATTCCGTGGTTCTTGTTCGGATAGTATGCGCTCTGGAAATCGACATTGTTTTTTACCAGCGCCGATACCATCTGTGTACTGTTCTGGAAATGCACGTTATCATCGGCCGTGCCATGGATAAGCAGGAACTTACCCGTAATCAGCTGGGTGAAGTTGAGCGGCGAATTCTGGTCATAGCCTTCTGCATTTTCCTGCGGTGTGCGCATATAGCGTTCCGTATAAATGTTATCATAGAACCTCCAGTTGGTAACCGGGGCTACTGCAACCGCAGCACTGAAGATGTCATGACCCTTTGTAATCGCAAGCGAACTCATAAAGCCGCCAAAACTCCATCCGTAGTGACCGATCTTTTTCGCATCCACAAAAGGCATTGCAGCCATATATTTTGCAGCATCAATCTGGTCTTCAATTTCCAGTTTGCCCAGCTGCAGGTAAGTTTTCTTTTTAAACTCTTCCCCGCGAAAGCCTGTACCGGTATTGTCCATGCTGATTACGATAAATCCTTTTTCCGCCAGCAGCTGTTGCCACATGGTGACCGCGCCATAGCGGTTGGTGACCTGCTGCGACCCGGGTCCGCCGTAGTTGCAGAACAACACCGGGTATTTTTTGGCCGGATCAAAACCCACCGGGCGAAGCATCCAGGCATTCAGTGAATCCCCTTTACTGTTCGGTATGCGGATAAATGACGCCTGTCCGAGAGCAAACTGTGCAAGAGTCTTCTTCAGCTTGTCGCTTTCACTGACCACACGTATTACGCTGGCAGTGGTTTTATTTTTGCTGCTGGCGAGTTTGTAAAGTGTTACAACCTGCGGAACGTTGATATCCGAACGGAAGTCATAAAACTGCGTATAGTCATCGTTAAAGCTGATGCGGTGCCATCCGGTGCCGCTGGTCAGCTGCGTGGTATTTTTCCCGGAGAAATCAGTGACGAAAAGGTTGCGGTCCATCGGTGTCGGGAACGCCATCGTGTAATAGATTTTTTTATTTTTCAGGTCAATCCCCTCAATAGCTGCCACATCATAGTTGCCTTTACTGACCTGTGTTTCCGATTTACCATCCATACTGCGCATCCAGATATGTACGTATCCGCTTTTTTCACTGGTAAAAAGGAATTGTTTACCGTCTTCGGTGAACAGCCAGTCGTCGTTGATATCCACGTAGTATTTATTCTTTTCTTCGTACAGTAACCTGGATGCGCCCGTTGTGGCATCGGTCAGTAACAGCTTCAGGTCATTCTGGTGGCGGTTCAGGTGAAACACGACCAGTTCATTGTCCTTGCGCGTCCATTTGATCCGGGGTATGTAAATGTCACCCTGTTCATATTGTGCCGGCACCGAAACGCCTTTAGCCACGTCATAGATAAATATCTGTACGGTTGAATTGGCTTCGCCTGCTTTTGGGTATTTGTAGGAATAGGTGTTATTATATTCATTGTTGAACCGGGTAAATGCATACTCTTTTACCTTGCTTTCATCGAAGCGGTAGTAAGCGATGTAGTTACCGGCCGGGCTCCAGCTGAATGCCTGCGTAAAACTGAATTCTTCTTCGTATACCCAGTCGCAGTTGCCGTTGATTACTTCATTCCATTTGCCATCTGTAGTAATGGCTTTGGTTACACCGCTGGCAATTTCATAATAATACAGGTTGTTATCCTTTACATAAGCAATTCGATTACCATCGGGTGAAAACGTGGCGTGCATCAGTTTGGAAGTATCGATCTGTTTCGCCTGTTTACCCGAAAGGTCATACAGGTAGGTATATGCTTTCGATGAATGCCGGTAAATCTGTTCGCGCTGGTTAAAAATCAGTGCGTATTTATTGTCGGGGCTGAATTCGTTGTCGGACAGGTCCAGTTTCCGGTTATTGATCCTGACATCAGCCGTGGCCAGCAGGCTGTCGGGTGTAGGCGTGGAAAAACCGGGAACAGTCTCGCCACGAAAGGTGCCCTTTTTATAAATATCTTCCAGGGTGATCATTTTTTCCTGTGCTGCGGCAAAAAGTGGCAGCAGGAATGCAATAAGGAAAATCTTGCGCATAAATATTTTTTGAGTGCGTAAAATGAAAAAGGCCCGCAATGGTGCGGGCCTTCAATAATTCATGATTTATTTAGTTTCCGCCATGTCAGGGATTGCTTCCACCCGGTATTCGCCTGCATCCAGTTTGCGTTTGGTTGCAGAGAATGCCTCGAGCGTTTGCGTAATGTCGTCCTGCGTATGCACGGCAGTAGGAATCAACCGGTAAATGATATGCCCTTTAGGGATAACAGGATACACCACAATGGAGCAGAAAATATGATAGTTCTCGCGAAGGTCCATTACCATGGCTGTTGCTTCTTCCACACCACCCTTCATGTATACAGGTGTGACCACCGAATCCGTTTTACCAATGTCGAAGCCGCGTTCTTTCAAGCCGTCCTGCAGTTTTTTGGCATTCTCCCATAGACGGTCTTTCAGTTGTGGCTGGGTTTTCAGTAATTCAAGCCTTTTAAGGTTACCGATTACCAGCGGCATTGGTAAGCTTTTGGCAAAAATCTGGCTCCGGATATTATACCGGATATAATCGATAATGTTTTTATCACCGGCAATGAACGCGCCGATGCTGGCCATTGATTTGGCGAATGTAGAGAAGTAAAGGTCAATCTGGTCCTGCACACCCTGTGCCTCACCCGCGCCGGCACCGGTTTTACCCAGGGTACCAAAGCCGTGTGCATCATCGACCAGCAGGCGGAAAGAATATTTCGATTTGAGGTCTGCGATCTCTTTGAGTTTGCCCTGGTCGCCACCCATCCCGAATACACCTTCGGTGATTACCAGTATGCCGCCGGATTTCTGTTTATCGATCAGTGCCGTGGCACGTTCCATCTGTTTTTCAAAATCCGCAATATCGTTGTGTTTGTAAACATAACGGTGACCGGGATGTAAACGAAGCCCGTCAATGATACAGGCATGGCTTTCGGCATCATACACAATTACATCATGCCGCCCGCACAAAGCATCAATCAGGCTCACCATTCCCTGGTAACCGAAGTTTACCAGGATGGCGTCTTCTTTTCCCTCGAAGGCTGCCAGTTCAACTTCCAGCTTTTCATGCCAGTTGCTGTTTCCACTCATCATCCGCGCACCCATCGGCAATGCCATACCGAAATCCTTTGCACCCTGTGCATCTGCTTCACGTACGTCCGGGTGGTTGGCCAGTCCAAGGTAATTGTTCAGGCTCCATACAATCATTTCCTGTCCGCGGAATTTCATGCGGCTTCCGATTTCCCCTTCCAGTTTCGGGAATGCAAAATAGCCGTGGGCCCGTTCACGATGCTGGCCGATAGGCCCGGCATGTTTCAACAAACGTTCAAAAATATCTGCCATATGTAGATTTGATTAAGTTTTAAAAGTCAGCAAATGGATCCGGCACTAGATGATCAGCAGGGCATCACCGTAACTGAAGAAACGGTATTTATCCTTGATCGCTTTTTTATACGCTTCCATAGTCAGCTCATAACCGGCAAAGGCACAGGTCATGATGAGCAGGCTCGTTTTAGGCAGATGGAAGTTGGTCACCAGTGAATCGGCGATATTAAAATCGTATGGGGGATGGATGAACATGTTGGTCCAGCCCTCGGAAGGTTTCAGTAATTTCTGGGCAGTAAAGGAAGATTCCATGGCGCGCATGGTAGTGGTGCCGATGGAACAGATACGGTGACCATATTCTTTCGCACGGTTTACAATTTTGCAGGCAGGCTCTTCAATCCGGTAGTATTCCGCATCCATCTTGTGTTTGCTGAGGTCTTCCACCTCAATCGGGCGGAACGTGCCAAGACCCGTGTGCAGTGTCACTTCCGCAAAACGCACCCCTTTAATTTCAAGGCGTTTGATGAGTTCCCGGCTGAAGTGGAGGCCGGCTGTAGGTGCGGCAACTGCCCCTTCGTGTTTTGCATAAACCGTCTGGTAGCGTTCCTTGTCCTCTTCGTCCGGTTTGCGTTTGATATATTTAGGCAGCGGAGTTTCACCCAGTTTTTCCAGTTGCTCGCGGAAACCTTCCTCACTTCCTTCCCACAGGAAACGGATGGTACGGCCACGGCTGGTAGTATTGTCGATCACCTCTGCCACCAGGTCTTCCTGGTCGCCGAAATACAGTTTGTTGCCCACGCGGATCTTCCTTGCGGGATCAACGATCACATCCCACAGGCGGTTGGGTTTATTCAGTTCGCGCAACAGGAACACCTCGATCTTGGCACCTGTCTTTTCCTTACGGCCATACATCCTTGCCGGGAATACTTTGGTATTGTTGACCGCGAATACATCTTTATCATCAAAATAATCAAGGATATCCCGGAAGTGTTTGTTCTCGATCTGTCCGGTGTGACGGTGAACCACCATCATGCGCGCATCTTCACGTTTCTTGGTTGGGGTCTGGGCAATAAGGTTGAGAGGCAGGTCGAAACGGAATTGGGAAAGCTTCATGAGTTATTTGGGGTTTATTATAAATGCTCATGACTCAAAACCGGTAGTGTATACCTGAGGAAGGTTGGCCAATCCCCGGTCTTACGGCACCGGGTTTGGGTCATGCATCCCCTGCCAGGGGCAGGAAATTAGCGGGCGAAGGTACAAAATAACTGCCAATTCCGGCTGGTACGGGTAAAAAAAATCACTATTTTACCGCCATGAAGCGAACCTTACTTCTCCTTGCTATCCTCGTCCCCTTTTTTGCCATTTCCCAGCCTCGTATTAAGGATAAAAAGTATCCGAGCCTCCTGTGGGAGATCAGCGGTAACGGCCTGGCGAAAACCTCGTACCTGTTCGGCACCATGCACGTCAGCAGCAAACTGGCTTTCCACCTGGCCGATTCCTTCTACATCGGCATCCGCCGGGCAGATGTGGTGGCGCTTGAAACCAATCCGGAGTCGTGGCAGGAAGACATGAACAAATACGACCTGGGTAATGATTACGCCTCACGCATGTACGGCTATGGCGGTGGTACTTCGGATATGTATTTCCAGAAAAGCTCGCTGCAGTTTTCAAAATATATCCCGCGGCTGGAAGCTGCGTTATCGAGCAGCCCGTCGTCCATCAACAACCTGCTGTACCGTAGTTACGGTGGGGAGTCGAGCGATTTTGAAGAAGACACTTTCCTCGACATGTATATCTATCAGTGTGGTAAAAAATGGGGGAAGAAGGTGGCAGGGGTGGAGCACTATGGTGAAAGCATGAAACTGATGGCCGAGGCCTACCGCGATGCGGCAAAAGATAAATCAAGAAAACCGGTACGATACGACGGCGACAACGATTACTCAGGTGCCAGGTTGCAGGAAGCCTATCGCACGGGCAACCTGGACTGGCTCGACTCCATCAACAAATACAACAGCCAGTCGGATGCCTTTGATGAAAAGTTCATGTACCGCCGCAACGAGATCCAGTCGGCTTCGATCGACTCGATCCTGAAAACAGGGCAGTCGCTGTTTGTAGGCGTAGGTGCAGCGCACCTGCCGGGCAACCGCGGGGTAATTGAAATGCTGCGCAAGATGGGGTATAAACTGAGACCGGTGCGTATGGGCGCGCGCGACAGCGACCACAAAACACAGGTGGAAAAGTTGCGCGTACCGGTTACCTTCCGCACGCAGTATGCGACTGATAGTTTTTTCCATGCCGATATACCCGGCAAATTTTACCCGGCTGGTGATGAAAGCGACCGGGGCGAGCTGCAGTATGCCGACATGTCGAATGGCAGTTACTACACCGTGTCACGGATCGAAACGAACGGATGGATGTGGGGCCATTCGCCACAACGCGTAAAGGCTATCACCGATAGCCTGCTTTATGAAAATATTCCCGGAAGGATTATCCGGAAAACGGCGATTACCCGCGACGGGTACCCCGGTATTGAGATCATTAACCGGACAAGGCGGGGTGACATGCAGCGTTACAATATTTTTTTCACCCCCTTTGAAATACTGGTGTTCAAAATGAGTGGTACGGCCGAATACGTAACCCAGGGCACCGAGGCCGACCGTTATTTTTCCAGCATCCGGTTGAAAAATTTTCCTGGCTCAGCAACGGGCAACTGGAAAACATGGTCACCTTCGTGGGGCGGTTTTAAAATCAACCTGCCACACGAACCGTTTGCGGCCGATCGCGGCCGGTGGATTTTTGACGCAACAGATTCAGCTACCAACACCAACTACCGCGTTATCCGCAACGATATCCATAATTACGGTTTCAATGATGAAGACAGCTTTGACCTGATGATGATGGAGGAAAGTTTTGCTTCATCCGAATTCATTGATAAAAAGACCAGCAGCACCTATTCAACCACGGGTGGTTATCCATCCCTCGATGTAAAGTACAACGACAAGTATGGCGCGGTGTACCTGGTGCGCTTCCTGATCCAGGGGCCACATTATTACACCATCATTGCCCGTGCGGAAAAGGAATCGCCCAGGCAGGCATCGTTTGTCAATTCTTTTGGCATAACGCCATTCCGTTATGGAAAAGTGATGAATGAAAAAGATACCTCCCTGAAGTTTACGGTTAACACGCCGTATATCAACCGCTCGCTCAAAGAAAAGATCGATGTTGGCAGCGGTGGTTATGGTCTTTACAATGAAGACGAACCGGGTACGGATGATGGCAGCGTGAGTAAAGCCAGGATGGTGTCGAATGACAGCACGGGCGAGCACATCTCGGTCATCTATTCACGGGGTTCCGATTATGAAACCATGAAGGACAGCGCGCTGCTGCGTGAGTTCAGCCGCGCAAGCTGGCATCTCGATTCATCGCGGATAGTACGCTCTTCGTTGTCGGGCAACCTGCCTGGTGACGGTAAATTCTTTGATATCGTACTTTCCGACTCTGGCAGCAGCCGCTTTGTCCGTATCAAATTAATGTATGTAAACGGCAACGGTTTTGTGTTGATGAATGAAGGGGATACGTTGTCGGGTAACAGCAGCTTCGTTGAAAATTTCTTTGCCAGTTTCCAGCCGGCAGACTCGCTGCGGGGAACTGACCCTTTTGCCTCAAAGACCGGCCGCTTCTTCTCTGATTTTTTCAGCAGTGATACCATCCTCCATAAAAAAGCAGTGAAGGGACTTGGCCAGCTTGAGTTCACCGAAAAAGATTTTCCCAATCTTGAAAAGGCTATACGCACCCTCAGTTATAAAGAGAAAACTTATCTCGAGCTTAAGAAAAACCTGATCGGCAAGTTGTCGGAGCTGCCGGCTAAACAGGTCACTGACTTTTTAAAAGAGCTTTATGTGATTACGGCCGATACGCTCGACCTGCAGTATGCTGCGCTGTCGAACCTGCTTGGACAGAAGACGGACTATTCATTCAGCACGTTCCGTGACCTGGTGGTGGCCGATCCGCCGGTGATCTCCGGATCTTCGCCATATGTATCCCCTTACCAGTACGACAACAACTCCGTGCTGTCAACCACTGCCGTGCTGCCTGATTATGACGTGTCGTTCCTGTTGGGCCTCAGGGACTCGTTGCAGCTGACCATGAAAATTTTGCCCGACCTGCTGCCGTTGCTCAACCTGGACGACTATGAACCAAGGATCCGGACACTGGTGGCCACGCTGGCTGACAGCAGCCTGCTGAAACCAAAAATGATCGAGGGCTGGTACAGCAAATTCATGCTGCAGGCCAAACAGCAACTGAAAAAACAGCAGATCGCTGAAAAGCAGTCCAGGATTGCAGCAGCAGAATTGAAAAAGGATCGCCTCAATGACGAGGATGACGATCTTTACCGTTCCGCTGAAGAGGAGTATTCTCCTTCGTCGGTTGACCTCGATGTCTATGTTTCGGTGTTACTTCCTTTCTATGATAAACAGCCACAGGTCCGCAGCTTTATTGCACAGCTTTTTGCCGGTAGTGATGAAACGCTGAAATATAACCTGATGAAAAGGATGATCACGCTGAACCGGCCTTTTCCGGATACGATGCTCGCTCATTTTGCGGCACGCGATAAAAACCGCTTCACCTTGTATTCCGACCTGAAAGCAATGAAAAAAACCGGGTTGTTCCCTGCGGCGGAACGAACACAAATTGCGCTGGCTAAAAGTTACCTGCTTGGCAATGCCTCATCAAAACCGGACTCGCTTATTTATATCGGTAAACTTCCTGCAACGGTGAGCAAAAGGAATGGTATGGTCCTGTTCTTCAAATACAAACAAGGCAAGGATGACGTGGACTGGAAACTGGCCAACGTTGGACTGGTACCGTCTGACAGCACGCAGATTGAATTTGCCGACGAGGAAGGTGAATGGGACAAGTCCGCTGGCACCGACTATGGTGGCTTTGGTGATTATTACGTTGGCTATGGCGGCGATGGCTACCAGCTGGGCGCACTGGGCAGCACCAGGATTACCGACGAAGAACCACTGGAAGAACAGTTACAGAAAGAATTAAAAAAGATCCTTTTCTCCACGCATAAAAGTGGCAGGATGTTTTTCTATGGCGATAAAGAATCGCCCTATGCGGTCGATGTAGCTTACTGATCCGTCATCGCTGTAGGTTGGAATACCTGCTGGCACTGGTGCCCTGATTTGCAGGCACTGCCGGGAAGTATTGATCAAGGCTGCACGATCCCTTTCGGGATAGAGGCAATCAGTTGCCTGGTATAGGGTGACACGGGATTAAAATACACCTGGTCGGCTGTGCCGGTCTCGACAATTTTACCTTTCTGCATCACCATGATGCGGTCACTGATGTAGCGGACAACTGCCAGGTCATGCGAAATAAAAATGATCGTAAATCCAAACTCTGCCCGCAGGTCATTCAGCAGGTTCAGCACCTGTGCCTGCACGCTCACGTCAAGTGCGGATACGGATTCATCGCACACAATAAACGATGGGTTCATGGCAAGCGCCCGTGCAATGACTATGCGCTGGCGTTGTCCGCCGGAAAACTCATGTGGGTACCGGTTAGTGACTGATGCATCGAGTCCCACTTTACCGAGTAGTTCTGCAACCCGTTGCCTGATCCGTTCTTCCCCCTGCACCAGTTTATGGTAACGGATGGGCTCGGCGATGGCATTGCCAATAGTGAGGCGTGGGTTCAGGGAAGAGTAGGGGTCCTGGAAAATAATCTGGATTTCTGTGCGCAGTGCGGCGAGTTCTTTTTTTGAAAAACTGTTGTAGTCTTTTCCTTTGTAACTGATGGTGCCCGAAGAAGGCTCCACCAGGCGCAGCAAGGTGCGGCCGAGCGTGGTTTTACCACATCCGCTTTCGCCCACCAGTCCGACCGTTTCATTTTGGTACACTTCAAAACTCACGTCGTCCACTGCACGGGTAAACGCTGTGGCGGTACCAAAAAGATTCCTTTTCACAGGGAATGATACACTGAGTTTTTCCACCTTCAGCAACACGTCACCGGAAATCCTGTTTGCCGGCAGCGGCTGCATTACCGGTGTTGTATCAGTTTGCAGGTAATCGTTTACCACTGGCAGGCGGAAACCCTTCTGATGCAGTACCGGCCGGCAGGCGAGCAGTCCCCTGGTATAGGCATGGGTGGGCTGGCTGAATACATGCGCCGTGGTCTGCTGTTCCACAATAGAGCCTTTGTACATCACCACGGTGCGGTCGGCTATTTCGGCCACCACGCCCAGGTCGTGGGTAATAAAGATGACGGCCATACCGGTTTCCTGTTGTAGCTCGCGAATGATGCGGAGGATGTTTTTCTGAACAGTTACATCCAGTGCGGTGGTAGGTTCATCACAGATCAGCAGGGCGGGCTCGCAGCACATCGCCATGGCAATCATGACCCGTTGTTTTTGTCCGCCGCTTAGCTGATGCGGGTATTTTTTGAAAACCGCAGCAGGGTCGGGCAACTGTACTTTTTCGAACCAGGCAATCGTTTTTTCCTTTGCCCGGTCTGCCGGTATTTTTTTATGTGAACGGATTGCTTCCATCACCTGGTCCCCGCACGTGAACACCGGGTTCAGGGAAGTCATCGGTTCCTGGAAGATCATGGAAATTTTATTACCGCGTACCTCCATCATTTTTTCTTCATCCAGGTGCAGCAGGTCCTGCCGGGAAATGCCATCTTCCGAGAACAGGATGGTACCTGAAGGGTAACTCACCAGGTGTGACGGGAGCAGTTGCAGGATCGAGAGTGAAGTCACTGATTTACCCGAACCTGATTCGCCTACCAATGCAAGTATTTCGCCCCTGCTGATAGAAAAACTGACGCCCTTGAGGGCATGGGTGAGCCGGTTACCTGAACCGAAGTCAATGGAAAGATCCGATACGCTGAGTAGGGGCAGCATCAGGGCTTGGGGATCACTTTAATGTATAATTTTTTTGACGGCGTGGGATAATAGGCCATACACACCGCACATTCTTTTTTGTTTTCCTTTTCAATGGTGAAATAAAATTCATCCCCTGCGTTGATGGTCGATGGGAAGTCGCAGGGGTTGGCAATACCAAAGGCCTGGTTGTATGTTTTGCCGGTAGTTTCATCGGTCCAGCTGCTGTTGACCAGGCTGGTGTCGATATTCCCACCGGTGACTACGAAGGTATAATTACTGCAGATCGCCTTGATCTCCAGTTTTGCTTTGAGCGGACCGCCCACAGTTGATTTTTTACTGCATTTGTCGGCAGTTACGGAAAGCAGGAAGAGGGCGGGCGCCAGGAGTAAAAGTTTCATGTTGTGGGTTGTTTATTTAACCAGGAAAAAGGTTGTGCTTGTTGTCAGAACTTCAGGTGACGAACGGTCAGCCCGTCATTGATCAGCTGCTTGAGTGAATCGATTCCGATCTGCAGGTGGCGTTCCACATATTGTGCCGTAACCGATTTATCGCTCTCTTCGGTCTTGACGCCTTCCGGGATCATGGGCTGGTCGCTGACCAGCAGCAATGCGCCGGTCGGGATCTTGTTGTAAAAACCAACGGTAAAAATGGTGGCGGTTTCCATGTCGATAGCATAGGCCCGCACTTTTTGAAGGTATTCCTTGAATTCCACATCATGTTCCCATACCCGGCGGTTGGTGGTGTAAACCGTGCCGGTCCAGTAATCCACCGCATGTTCGCGGATAGTGGTGGATACTGCTTTCTGCAGCGCGAATGCAGGCAGGGCCGGTACTTCGGCCGGGAAGTAATCGTTCGATGTACCCTCGCCACGGATGGCTGCAATGGGAAGGATCAGGTCGCCGATCTTGTTGCGTTTTTTGAGACCCCCGCATTTGCCGAGAAAGAGCACGGCCTTGGGGCCGATCGCGCTCAGCAGGTCCATGACCGTGGCTGCGGTCGGACTGCCCATCCCGAAATTGATAATGGTAATATCCTCGGCTGTGGCACACTGCATTGGCCGGCCTTCACCGATCACGGGCACATTGTTGGCCGAAGCAAACATGTATACGTAGTTGCTGAAGTTGGTAAGCAATACATACTTTCCAAAATTTTCCAGCTTCTCACCCGTGTAGCGGGGCAGCCAGTTGGTTACTATTTCTTCTTTTGTCTTCATACTTTTTTTGGAGCGGCATTGCCAGGCGTCGGTGACCGGGGTGCCGTGTAAGCGAATTTAATCAATTACTTTTGAAGCATGTTGCTGATACAGTATCCCGAACCCGGTTTCCGCATCCGCGAAGAAAACGGAAGGAGTTTTATTTTTGATGACCTGCGAAAAAAATGGCTGCTTCTCACCCCGGAAGAATGGGTTCGCAGGAACCTCATCAATTACCTGGTGAAAGTAAAACAGTACCCCGCAACACTGGTGGCCCAGGAGAAGATGCTGAAGCTGGGCGAGCTGAATAAACGTTTCGACATTCTCGTGTACGATGAGCAGCACCGGCCATGGATGATGGTTGAATGCAAGGCCTCTACTGTTCCGCTGAATGAAAAAGTTTTACAGCAGCTGTTGCGTTACCATATCAGCATTCCCGTGGGATACCTGGTCATCGGGAATGGACCATCAACCTATGCCTGGGAAAAAAAGGAGGGCAGGCTGGTGCCCCTGGATCAGTTGCCCGACTGGCCCGTAATACTTTGATTGATCACGACTGTTTATCAGGGTTTCGCAAAAATCTTTTCGTCGACCGGTACATTGATCTCGTATTTTTCAATGGTGATTGCCTGGTTCACCGGTCCACCGGAAGTGCTGAGGCTAAACGGCAGGCGTACCCCTTCCACCAGTTTGTAATCGCCATAGCCGGCTTCGACATTCATCTCCGCCCCGTTGACCGTACGTTTGCTGACTGATTTAACCAGGTCAAAACTGGTACTGTTGACAAAATATTCAGTCACCCGTCCGTCTTTGGACGTGGCTTTTATTTTCCATGCCTTGCCATCTGGTAATGTTTCTTCGCCGGCCAGTTCCAGTTTATCGCCATTTTTTTTGCTGTCAAACAATGGGGACACGGGTGCGGTCTGGTCGCGGAAGTCGGCCAGTTCACTTTCATCCATTGCGGTGGCTTCGGGTGCGCCGCCGTATGGGTTGATTTTCCATCCGGCGCCGTCGAGGTAGGAGAACTGCACGGATGACCCCATCACCTCCACATCGGTTTTTACCCCACGCCCGCTGATGATATGCTGTATCAGCGGCAGATCCATCCCCTGCACGGTAAGCGTGCCGGTGATCTTCATGGTTTTGATTTTGTCGCCATTGGCCGCACCACCGGCTGTTGTGATGTACTTCGTGTACACTTCATCGATGGTCTGGCTGAAAGCGCTGAAGCCGAGAAGGCAGGCCGAGAGGACGAGCAGGGATTTTTTCATTTGAGGGGGTTTATAGTTAGTGATCTGCGGCCGGTCAGACACCGGCCGGTCTGAAGTTAATCCAATCCGGCTGGCCGGAAAAAAGATTTCCGGCGATGTTGCCTCTTGCTGTTTCACTCATTTCCGCGATGGCACAGTCAGGCTCGCCCGTTCAGCTGGCGTTTATACAACTGCACCGTATTTTCCAGTCCAAGCCAGATGGCGTCGGTAATGAGTGCATGCCCGATGCTGACCTCGTCGAGCCACGGAATGTTTTTTGAAAAATAAGCCAGGTTATGCAGGTCAAGGTCGTGCCCCGCATTCAGGCCCAGGCCAAGGCTGCGCGCACGTTCGGCTGCAACCACATATGGTGCAATGGCTTGCTCCTGCTGGCCGCCGGCAAATAACCGTGCATACTGTTCGGTGTATAATTCGATACGGTCGGTGCCGGTCGTTGCTGCGGCTTCCACCATGGCGACATCGGGGTCAGTGAAAATAGAAACACGGATACCTGCGTTTTTAAACACTGCAATCTGTTCCCTGAGATATTGCTGGTGGGTAATGGTGTCCCAGCCATGATCAGAAGTGAGTTGTCCCAGTACATCGGGCACCAGGGTAACCTGGGCGGGTTTTGTTTCAAGCACCAGGTCAATAAATTTCTGCTCCCGGCTATTGCCTTCGATATTGAATTCGGTGCGGATTGTTTTTTTCAGCTCCCGTACATCGGCGTACCGGATATGCCGTTCGTCGGGTCGTGGATGCACCGTAATACCATCGGCACCAAAGCGCTCAATATCCAGCGCGGTTTTGATGAGATCGGGATTGTTGCCCCCGCGCGAGTTGCGCAGGGTGGCTATTTTATTGATGTTGACGGAGAGTGATGTCATGCTGCAAATTTACTAAATAAAACCCCTGCAATTGGAAGCCCCGCAACGGCAGGGCAGTTTACCGTCGTGGTGGGTTTCGCCATAGTCGCAGGTCAGCTCTTCGCCTTTTTTTACCGGGCGCAATGTATAAAACTCCACCTTCCGGTAAGCCCGGCGCATGTAAGTGTTGGGGTCGCAGGAATGGTTGATGTGGCGGAGGGCATTGACATTGACGCTCGCGTCCAGTGCTATGTCTTCGTGGTCAAACTCCACCATGTATAAAACATTATGTGGTTGTTTTTTTACCCTTTTCTGTGCCTCGCGATAGCTTATGATTTCACCGCCCATATTGCCCAGTTTCTTTTTTGCAGGTATGGCGCCGGTGGCATAGGCTCCTTGTCCGGCAATCCGGCTTTTTGCAATGCGCAGCGGGTAGTTCAGGTTTTTGTCCATGAGGTTGTCAGAAATCTGTCTTATGATTTTAAAAGGTGTTTACAGGTTGCGGACCTACTCAGGCAATTTCCATCCAGGTGTGGTCGGCCAGCAGTTTAACGGCTGCGATGAATTTTTTGAACGGCATGCCGGCTCCCCACTCTTTTGGTGAAACCAGGGAAAGCATATGGTTCCCATCATTCTTCTCATACATGAAATAGGTTTGCCCGATGTTTGGTTTGAAACTCAGCCTGGCATTATAAATCATCATGGAAAGTTCTTTCCTTTTATGGATTTCCTGGGCCTGCAAGGCCAGCAGTTCTATCTGCTGACGGATCTGGTTGAGCTGCATATTGGTCTGCTCTTCCATTGCCGTGAGTGCTTTGTGTTTGATAACACCTTCCTCGGTGGGTCGCACCAGGGCACCGGACACAGATGCGGCATATGGCAGAACGCTTAATTGTTTGTGGTAGATTTCGGTGTTGGTGTATGGTTCGTCCCCTGTATTATGCTCGGTTAGTTTCAGGTAACCATTTGGCAGGATCTCGTGGTTTACTTTCAGCACCGTATTGCCATTGCGGAAAAATTCAATGTCAAAACTGATACTGTCGGTAAAAGTGACTTTTACCTGTTCGCCCGGCGCGGGGCCTGTTGAATCATTCAATAAACCGTCGGCTGTGACCGTAAGGGTGGAAGTGAAGGCAGTGTTGTCGAGCGCCACCCAGTTGCGGGTCACCAGCAGGTCCCTTTTTTCATCAACCGATGTTATTTTATAGGTACCGCTTTTTGGCCTGTCGCCCTTTTCGTACGTACACTTTTCGGGAAACAGCTGCCAGGAGGCGAGAAAGTTATAAACCTGGACCATACTTTAGTAATTGTGAGCACAAAGGTTTCACATTCCGGCGAGATAAAAAATTATTAGATGGTCAGAACAGCGAGAGCACCCCGTAACTGATTTTAGCTTCGTGGTCCAGCAGCCATTTTTTACGCCAGATGCCGCCGGCATAACCGGTGAGGGAGCGATTGGCGCCGATCACACGGTGGCAGGGCACGATGATGGCAATATTGTTGCGGCCATTGGCCGAGGCAACAGCGCGGGTGGCTTTGGGATCGCCCTGGCGGATGGCCAGCTGGATATAACTGATGGTCCGGCCGAAGGGGATGGCACTGAGTTGCGTCCACACGTCGCGCTGGAAGCCGGTTCCATCCTGTTCAAGTGGCAGTTCAAATACCTGCCGGTCGCCATTGAAATACTGGATCAGCTGTTCAACACAACCGATTACCAATGCAGGCAGGCCGGTATCGGCCGGTTCAGTCGGGGGATCATCCTGGAAAGTAACACCGGTAATACAGGTGTGGGTCCCGGTTACTTTCAGCTGGCCGAGCGGTGACTGGTAATATGTACAATATGTTTTATCCAACAGGTTGTCCGTTGAGCACCGGCGTTCGCGGTTGTAATAAAATTACGTCATTGTTTTCATCATATACGCCCAGCACCAGGCATTCGCTGATAAAGTTCGCAATCTGTTTGGGCGGAAAGTTGATGACGGCAAGTACCTGGGTTCCGATCAGGTCTTCTTTCTTGTAATGGGCAGTGATCTGGGCACTGGACTTTTTTTCCCCGACCCCAGTACCGAAATCGATCAGTAACCGCCATGCCGGACGTGTCGCTTTTGGAAAATCAGACACTTCGGTGATGGTTCCGACCCGGATATCTATCTTCTCAAAATCATTCCAGCTGATCTCTTTTTTCATACGCATTCATTTGACTGGTAAATATAAATTTTCCCTACCTTAACGAAAATTTGTTTGAAATATGAAGATCCCGCATAAGAGTAAACAGTCCGCATCGAGAAGGAAATTTATCCGCAATGCCGGTATTGCCGCTGCAGGTTTTTTTATTGTGCCGCGTGAGGTGCTTGGCCGTGGTTTCGTAGCCCCGAGTGATAAACTGAATGTTGCCGGTATCGGCGTTGGCGGCAAAGGCGAAAGCGACCTGACCGAAATTGCAAAAAGTCCGAATGTAAACATAGTGGCCCTTTGTGATGTGGATGACCGCCAGGCGGCCAAGTCACGTGCCCGTTATCCGAAGGCAACCTACACCCGCGATTTCCGCGAGATGCTTGACAAGCAGAAAAATTCATTTGATGCCTGCGTTATTTCGACGCCCGATCACACGCACGCAGTGGCAACCATTGCCGCCATGCAGCTGGGCAAACATGTGTACACCCAGAAGCCGCTTACGCATGATATCTATGAAGCAAGGATCCTTGCCGATGCTGCGAAGAAATACAAGGTGGTAACGCAGATGGGTAACCAGGGTGCATCGGGTGATGGCGTGCGCAAGGCCAAGGAGATGTATATGGCTGGTATGATCGGTGAAGTGACCGAAGCACATGGTTGGACAAACCGTCCGGTATGGCCGCAGGGAATACCCACACCAACCGGAAAGTTTGATGTGCCAAAGGAGCTTGACTGGAACCTGTGGCTTGGTCCGGCAAAGGCAATCGATTATAACCCCGCTTACCTGCCGTTTAACTGGCGCGGCTGGTGGAATTTTGGTACCGGTGCGCTGGGCGATATGGCCTGCCATATCCTGGATGCCATGTACCGTTTGCTTCCGATCGATTACCCCGATGCAGCAGAGTGCAGCATGTCGAGTGTATATAAAGTGATGTGGACCCCCGAGAATTATACGGATAGCTGTCCGTCCAGTTCCATCATCCACCTCAACTTCCCGAGAACCGACAACAAAGGAAATATCAAATTCTCCTGGTATGATGGAGGATTATTACCTGAACGCCCGGCCGAGTTGCTGCCGGAAGAGCCATTTGGCGGACCCGACGGTGGACTGCTGCTGGTTGGGACCAAGGGTAAGATGCTGATTGATGTATATGGTGCAAACCCACGGCTATTGCCGCTTTCACGTATGCAGCAGGAAAAAATGCCGGAACCAACCCTGGCACGTGTACCTGAAGGACACTATGTGCAGTGGGTAAACGCATGTATTGCCGGGCATGGCAAAAAAGAAGTGAGTTCACCATTTGAGTTTGCCGGTCCGCTCACCGAAGGCATCCTGATGGGTAACCTGGCCATCCGCAGCTATATGATCGAAAACAAGGATACCAAAACGGCGAATGGCCGCTGGCCGGGCCGCAAAAAGCTGGTGTGGGACGCGAAGAACATGAAGATAACCAACTTCGAACCCGCGAACCAGTATGTGAAGTCTGCCTACCGGGATGGCTGGAAACTTTCGCTGTAACCGCAGGAAATGACTGCTTGAGGGTAGCGGCATGAAAGGTTCGCAGATAACAGAGTAATCGTCGCCAACGACGACAGGATTTCCTGCCTGAAGACAAAAAGAATTCCTGCTTGAATTCAAAAGGAATTCCTGCCTGAAGACAAAAGGGATTTACCGCCTGAATCCAACAG
>SDZZ01000822.1 GCA_004173255.1 Chitinophagaceae bacterium
TCCGAGTATGGTGCTGATGCAGATCCACGGATAAGGAGCCTTGCGCCGGTGAAATTTGACAAGAGCGTGGAATACTCACTGGCCTTCCACCAGTACTACCTGAATGAAATGCTGAAGCGACCATTCTGCGCTGCCGCCGTCATCTGGAACCTGGCGGATTTTAATTCGGAAACAAGGGAAGAGACCATGCCGCATATCAATAACAAAGGATTGTTACGCTGGAACCGCACACCGAAAGACCTTTATTACTATTACCAGGCAAAACTATCGGCCGAACCTGTTGTTGCAATCCTTTCACGTGACTGGACCCATCGTGCCGGTGTGGCCGAAGCTGGGAAGGCCACCGTTAAACAAACCGTCAGCGTAGCCAGTAATGCGGCCAGGGTAACGCTGGTTCACAACGGAACCGCACTACCACCGATGCAACCGGTAGATGGCATTGCGTCATGGACGGTTGATTTCACCAACGGGATCAATGAACTGGAAGCTATCGCGTCTGCAGGCGGCAAGACCCGCAAGGATTACGTGGCAATACATGTTGACGTAGTACCGGCAATCATTGCTGCATCACCTGTTCCCTTTCATTCGGTCAATATACTGGCTGGGGCTAAAAGGATGTTTATGGACGAACAGACAGGGGAGACCTGGATTCCGGACCAGCCCTACCAGCAGGGTGGATGGGGTTCAGCAGGCGGTAAGCCCTTCAACCAATCGGGCAATGGCAGGCTTCCCTATGGGAGCGATAAAAATATAAGCGGCACCGATAATGACCCCGTGTACCAGACGCAACTGGTTGGCTTATCCGCCTACCGGTTTGATGTACCGGATGGTGAGTATGACGTAACCCTGCATTTTGCAGAACTGGCGGGTATTTCAGGGGCAAGCCTGGTGTACAACCTGTCCGGTGAATCAAAAAATCCTGAGACGGTTGAACGGACCTTCGATGTCAAAATAAACAGCCGGATGTTTTTGCAGGATTTCAACATGGCAGTGGCAGCGGGCCCGGCAACGGCCATCGCCAAAAGGACAACCGTTACCGTGTCGGACGGAAAGGGATTGGTGATTGAATTTGTCGCAAAAACCGGTGAACCTGTGCTTAATGCCATACAGGTCAGGAAGCACTAACGACAACTGTCCTCATCAATGCTAACGGATCCGCCCATACCCGGATCCCAAATTTCAAACCTTTCTGCATCGCAA
>SDZZ01000018.1 GCA_004173255.1 Chitinophagaceae bacterium
GACTATCTTTTTTAATCATACACCTCTACTAAACTAAACACTATGGACGTACTGATATTTAAAACAAGCGTAGCCAGCCAGCAGGATGCCGGCCGTGTTCAACTAATGCTATCAGCCATGAAAGACATCAAACAATACCTGGAAACACAGGGTGTAAAGAATTTCTACAACGGTTATATTAATGGAAAAACCATCCAGGTGCCGGCAAAGGATTCGATCCTGATGCAGCCGGTCGGTGTCACTTATGGTCCATACCTCGATGCGTCTTCTTTTTCCCTTGCAAAAATCCTTGGGGTTCGCGCGCAGCCTGATACAGTTACTGTTCGCCACATCCTGGTCGGACTGACCGTGTCCGACCCGCAATCGAAGCAGGCCATTCCTATCCGGGATACGGCTACAGCATACAAACTGGCCGACAGTATCCAGAAAGCAATAGCAGGCGGTGCCAGTTTTGATACCCTGCTCCAGAAATATTCTACCGATGAAGGCAGTATTGCAAACGGCGGTAAATATGAAAAGGTCACAGCAGGCCGCATGGTTCCTGAATTCAACGATTTTATTTTCGGCCATCCGGTTGGAACCAGGGGCATTGTAAAAACAGAGTTTGGTACACACTATATTGAGATCCTTTCGCAGACCGGTTCTTCACCGGCTTACAAAATTGCCTACCTGACACAGCCAATTGAGGCCAGCAATGAGACGGAAGCAACTGCAACCAACGAAGCGGGGGTATTTGCCAGTAAATCGCAGAACCAGAAAGAATTTGATGCAAATGTTGCCGCCCTCCGGGCGAGCGGGAAAGTAAAAGCCATTGCTTCGGACATTGCGCCAAGTGCTGCCCAGATCCCGGGTCTTGGAACATCACGCAGCTTCGTAAGGAATATCTACAACGCCAAAGTCGGTGAAGTGCTTTCACCGGAGCGTGTCGGCGACAATTATGTAGTGGCCATCGTTACAGAAATTAATGAAAAGGGAACTCAGTCTGCCGCCAAGGCGCGCCTGGCTGTGGAACCACTGCTCCGCAACAATAAAAAAGCGGAAGTAATTACGAAGAAGATCGGTGCAATCAGTACACTGGAAGCAGTGGCCGGCAAACTGGGAAAATCAATCGAGACAGCAGACAGCGTCCGCATGATGAACACCAGCTCGCCGATACTGGCATCTGAACCGGAAGTGGTGGGTGCAGCGTTTAACCCGGCCAATAAGGGTAAGGTGGTGACTACTGCGCTGGAAGGCAACAACGGTGTATATGTGATCCGTGTGGACAATGTTTCCGCAACGGCAACCGGTGATGCAAATGTGGCTGAGCAACGCAAGGCAAGATACGAACAGCAGAAGATGAGGGGTGCTTATCCACAGCAGGCCCTGATGGATGCTGCGACCATAAAAGATAACAGGGGAAAGGTTTATTAAACCCCCGACCAATACTAACACAAAGGGCCCGGCATACAGCCGGGTTTTTTGTTTTTAAAGGGAAAATGCGCGGTAAATGGGTGTCCGGGAACCACCAGATTACCGGGGCGGCCTAAGGCTGGACAGGCGATATCACCTGGCCATCCGGGGAACAATAAGCGGTGTGGTTTGTTATCTTTATACAGTAAAACGGCAATGTATGGAAGAAACGTTTGTGAACAAGGTGGCGGAAAGTGGCCTGGTAACGATTGACCTGGTCAATTTCCTGCCGGAAGGGGAAACAGTCATTTTTGACCTGAAATCCTTTCTCTTTATGGGTCTGATCCTGAAAGAAAAGGATTTTCGCGAAGCATTGAAGTCTACCGACTGGGAAACCTACCGCAACAAAAATGTGGCAGTCACCTGCAGTGCCGATGCCATTATTCCTGTATGGGCCTATATGCTCGTAGCCACTTACCTGCAACCCGTGGCCAGCCATATCGTGATGGGTAACGAGCAGGAAATGCAGAAACAATTGTTCCTTAAAAACCTGGCAGCTATCGACCTCACCTTGTACGAGGATAAGAAAATTGTGATCAAGGGATGTGGCGACATACCTATCGGCGATTTTGTGTACATGGAAATCACCCGCCTGCTGCGACCGGTGGTCCGCAGTATTATGTATGGTGAGCCCTGCAGCACGGTGCCTGTTTATAAAAAGGCGCTGGCAACGCGCCGTCCTTAAAACCAACCCCTTTTCCGGAACATTATAATCATCCACACAGGGATGGCCAGCATCAGCAGAACGGCTACCCAGAACCCGTACTGGTTGTGGAGATAGGGTATGGAGTCGAAGTTCATTCCGAAAATGCCACCGATCACTGTGGCCGGGGCCAGCAGGCAGGTCACGATCGCCATTACCTTCATGACCTCATTCATTTTCAGGTTCACATTGTTGATGTAAAGATCCTGCATGCTCATCATGATATCACGGTAGTTGTCGGTGAGATCGATGGCCTGCACAATATGGTCGTATACGTCCTTGAAATATTTGGTGGTACGTTCTTCCAGCAGCTCACTTTCACTCCGGAGCAGCCCACCCAGCATATCCCGTACGGGTGCCGTGTTGCGTTTCAGTACGATCAGTTCCTTGCGTAACTGGTTTACCCGCGCCATGGCGCTTTTATCACTGTTGCGGATCACATCTTCTTCCAGTTGTTCGATCCGGTCACCCAGTTTCTCCATCACCAGGAAATAGTTATCAACGATAAGGTCGAGCATCATGTAACAGAGATAATCGGCCCCACGCTGGCGCACTTTGCTATTGGCGATTTTCAGTTTTTCACGCAGCGGGTTGAACACATCCCTGGTAGCGTCTTCCTGGAAGCTGATGACAAAACCTGGACCCAGCACAATGCTGATTTGTTCCTGTTCCACGGTCCCCTCTTCCGGATTATAATACAACATATTGAGCAGGCAAAAGAGCACGGTATCCACTTCATCCATTTTGGGACGCTGGTTGATACTCAGGATATCCTCGATCAGCAGGGGGTGTATGGCATAATGTTCGCTGATCTGCTCCACATCCGATTTGCGCAGGCCATCCACATTGATCCAGCTGATTTTATGGGTATTCCGGTATCCGAATACGTCAGTAACATCGCGAAAGTCGCGCGTATCAATGCTTTCGGCGTCGTAATCGTTCACGCAGATACTGACGGATTCCGCTTCTTCCCGGTGAGGGATCAGGGTGGGATTGATAGAAAGGATTTCTTTCGTACGCTGGGTACCGAAGAGTTTGGGTATATTAAGGTATCGAAGATAATTCTCCGGTCGGAGCTTGATATTCATATAAGTAAGTTAGGAAAAATACAAGGTATTGGAAGAAACAAAACAGCTAAGCAGTGTGGGCATTTTCTGGAATTTGCTGAAGAAATCGTTTAAGCGATTGCAGAAGAATAATCCGATGAGGATGGCGGGGGCTACCGCATTTTTTACCTGTTTTGCCCTGCCTCCGATCATCGTTTTACTGTTCCAGCTCTTCAGTATTTTTTTCAGCCGGAAATTGATCGGGACCGAACTTGGAGAGATCCTTGGCGCCACGCTGGGCGATGGCGGCGCCACGCAGTTACGGGAAACGGCCAAGAGTTTCCGGCGCCTGGCGCACAACTGGTATATGGCCGTCATTGGCCTGGTATTCCTCGTCTTTGTGGCCACCACGCTTTTCAAGGTGATAAAAAATACGCTCAACGATATATGGAATATCCGGCTTGGCAAGGCATCCTTCCTGTACGACCTCAAGCTCCGTGGCCGGTCGCTCGTGGTCATAGTTGCCGCCGGTATACTGTTCCTTGCCAGTTCCATCATTGATGCATTAAAAGTGGTGGCCGGCAAATACATTGAACAAATCTGGCAACCCGGTGCAGTGATATTCACGGGTGCGCTTAGCCAGATTGCCGGCATAGTGGTGGTCACCCTGTGGTTCGTAGTCCTGTTCCGGTACCTTGCAAATGCACGGCCATCGTGGCGCGTGGCTTTCGCGGGCGGACTGCTGACCGGTATTTTATTTACGATAGGTAAAGCCATCCTGTCGACCGTAATGATCAACAGCAACCCCGGGGCGGTATATGGTGCCGGAGGCGCCATTGCACTGATCCTGCTATTTGTCTTTTATTCTTCTTTCATCCTGTATTTCGGCGCCAGCTTTATTGTGGAATATTCCATTCACCGCCATGATCCGCTGATTCCGTCGAGCCGCGCATACCGTTATGAATTGCAGAAGATCGGGGAAGAGTAATCAATACCGGCCGGACCGTGATCAGCGGATGTACAAAATAACCAGGCGCGTGAAGCTTCATCATCGAAGCAAAAGAAAATACTGTCAGTTTCAGCGGAGCCGTAAAAGGAATCTACTGCCTCCGCTTTCAACAGCGAAGCAGCACAAATATACTTTCAGGTTTTGTCAGAGAAGCTTGAACACCCGTCAGGCTTCATCGTACAGGTCGGTCTGTGATGCCAGGGATTCCCGGTATTTGGAGAACAGTTTTGATTTTGAAATAAACCCAAGGAAAACTTTTTCATTATTCAGTACCGGCAGGTACCAGCTGTGGGTAATATCGAATGTTTCCATTACTGCATGCATACTCATATTGTGAGGCAGGGTGGCAGCCGGTTTCTTGAGTAATGATTTGATGCTGGTCTTTTCAAAGGCCGACTGTTCAAACAGGCGTTGTTTGATGTCGTTGAGTTCAATGATGCCAACAAAACGGTTCCGTGAGTCGTGTACTGCAAAAATATTGCGGTCACTTTTTTTGATCAGTTCGACCAGGTCGGCCAGGTTTTTATCGATGCCGATGCTATCATATTTTTCCTGCAGCATTTCGTCCAGCCGGAGGGAGGTGAGGATGTTTTTTTCTTTCTGGTGGGTAAAAATTTCGCCTTCTTTCACCAGCTGTTTTGTTTCCATTGAATATCGCTGGTAACTTTTTACAATAAAGAAAGAGATGGAAGAGGTCAGCATTAACGGGATAAATAATTCGTACCCGTTGGTAATTTCGGCGATAAGGAAGATGGCAGACAACGGGCAGTACATTACGCCGCTGAGTACGCCGGCCATTCCGACCAGGCTGAAATTACTTTCCGGTACGCGGAACCATCCGGTGTTATTGAGCAGTTTGGAGAAAAAGAAACCCAGATAGGCACCGGTGAAAAGTGAGGGGGCAAAGTTACCACCGTTACCGCCGCTGCCCAGCGTTACCGCTGCTGCTATAGGTTTAAGCAGGATGATAAGCCCGGCAAAGAGAACGATCGACCAGTTGCTTTCGATCACGGAGAGATAAGAAACGTGTTCGGTGATGGACGAAGCCTGTCCGGTTGCCACCAGTTTTATACTTTCATATCCTTCACCAAAAAGTGGCGGGAAGAGGAAATAGAGCGCAGCCAGGATCAGTCCGCCGGTAAGGGCCTTTGCATATGCATTGAACTTCCAGTCGCTCAGCCGGTGTTCGGTGCTTTTGAAAGCCCGGGCGTAATAAAGTGATACAAAACCGGCGATCAGTCCAAGGAAAATGTAACCCGGCACATTGTTGTAATTGAATTTTTCCTGCAATACAAAATTGAACAGTCCGGAAGATTCCTGAAGGATGATGCGGGAGCAAAGCGCGCCAAGCACCGAGGAAATGATCAGGGGAATGAAATAACTGACAATCGTTTCTGTCAGCAATACCTCGATTGCGAATATCACCCCGGCAATGGGGGCATTGAATACGGCAGAAATCCCGGCGGCTGCACCACAGCCGATCAGTAAGGTGCGCTCCCGGTAACTGAGGTCGCTGATACGGGCAATATTGGATCCGATGGCCGAGCCTGTTGCAACGATCGGGGCTTCGAGACCCGCAGAACCACCAAGTCCGACCGTGATGCTGCTGGTAATAACGTGCTGGTAGGTATGGCTGAGCGGGATAAAGGAATTTTTACGCGCTATTGATCGCAGCACCATGGCGATACCTTTTTCAAAATAACTCCCGAAAAAAGTGCGGACGATAAAAACAGTGATCAGCAGGCCGACTGCGGGAAAAAGCAGGTAGGCGAGGTTACTCACATCGGCATCCACAATCCAGTGCTGGAGGTAATGCACCAGGGTTTTCAACAACACGGCCGCCATGCCGGACGAGAGTCCGACGAGGGTGGCAACAAGCATGATGTACTGAACCCGTGTAAGTTTAGTCCGGAGAAAATAAATAAAAAACTGGTAAACGCGCTTAACCGGCCGCATGCATTGTGTTTTCGTGAAAAAAGCGGAGCCGCAAAGATAAACCCATTTTTATTCAACTGCCCGTACTGATCTGGCAAGGAATTCCCGCGCTTTTTCCAGGTCGGCCGGAGTATCGATGGCCACCCCTTCAAAGTCGACCAGGGCCATACGGAGCGGAACCCCGTTTTCGAGGTACCGCAATTGTTCCAGTTTTTCCGCCTGTTCGAGACGGCCAGGTGCCCAGCGGGTGAAGTCGAGCAAGGTCTGTTTACGATACCCGTACACGCCGACGTGGAGGTAGTTATCGGTAACAAACCCCGGATCGGCCGCATAAGGAATGGGGCTCCGGCTGAAGTAAAGCGAGTTTCCGGCATTATTCACCACCACCTTGACCGCGGCCGGCCGCTGCATTTCTTCGGGGCTGATCTTTTTCATCAGGGAGGCCACTTTTACATTGCCGTCCTGGAACTGGGTCACCAGTTTTTCCAGAGGTTCGCGGGTGATAAAGGGTTCATCCCCCTGTACGTTTATCACCACATCGATATCAAGACCTGCAATCGCTTCGGCAATGCGGTCACTGCCGCTTTCGTGTTCGCGTTTGCTCATGATGACCTTTCCGTTGTGTGAGAGAATTTCATCGTAGATCACCGGGCTGTCGGTAACCACATATACTTCGTGGAAGAGACCAGTGGCTACTACCGCATCATATGTTGTTCGGATGACCGTTTTGTTCCCGAGTGGCTGCATCAGTTTGGCCGGTAACCTGGTGGCCGCATATCGCGCCGGTATCATGGCAATAATCTTCATGTTTCAAATGTAGTGGATGGGGGTCAGTCTTCGAGTCGCCTGAAAGGTTTTTTCATCAGCCGCATAAAATTCTCATCGTGTTCATTCGGATAGTAGCGGTCGAGCCCGTACCTGATCTGGTCCGGATCCATTTTCCGGAAGGTCCCGAGCAGCCGGTCCCAGATGGAAAACACCGCGCCGTAATTGCTGTCGGTGTAAGGTTGTTTCCAGTGATGGTGCACCTTGTGCATATTGGGGGAAACAAGGAAATAACTCAATGTGCGGTCGAGCCTTCGCGGCAGCCGGATGTTGGCGTGGGTAAACGCGGTGGCCAATACTACCAGCGTCTGGTAGATCATCACGCTGTACATCGGTGCGCCCGATACGAAGATGAGCAGCAGGAAAAAGATGCCGCGAAGAAGGCTGTCGCCCGGATGATGCCGCAGGCCGGTTGTTACATCCACGTTGTTATCGCTGTGATGGATCAGGTGGAATCGCCAGAGCACCGGTGTTTTGTGCATCACGAAGTGCACCAGCCAGCTGCTGAAGTCGAGCGCAAACATACCGATGAGGATAGTAAACAGGACATTGGCATTGGTCCAGTAAACGATACCGAAGCCGGTGGCAGAACACCAGTCGGATAATCTCACAATAAAAATTGCCAGGATGGTATGGATCACCAGGTGGATTACCGTGAAGCCGAAGTTGACTGCTGCGTGATGGATTTTTTTGCGCTTGTATTTCAGCGGCAGCAGGGGAATGGCGCCTTCGATGACCCAGAAAAAAAGAAGGCCTGCGACCAGGATAGCCATCCGTTCCAGCGGTCGTTGTTCGAGATTCGAAAAATATCGGAGCAGGTTATCCCACATGCCAGGCAATTGAAGGGATAAGTTACAAAAATCCCCACGAATGCCGAAGTGATTAAGATCTTCGAGGATGACTGGGAGGGAGGGATCAGGAAATCCCCGACAACACCTCATTGGCGCGTGCTGCCTGGCTTTCCGCCACCATCAGTTTGATACCGCCAATAGCATTGGACAGGTAAGGGTTAAGGGTAACCGAATGGTCATCCTGCAGGTGGCAGTTTATATAGGCATTTTCGAGGCGGCCCAGCGCTATATGTGCTTCTATATAATTATCGTACGAAGAAAGCAACACAAAGTTCATAACAAAAATTCGGCTCGGAAAAACGCGACTATTGATTCAGCATCAGCGGCATCACCAGCATCAGCAGTTCCTCGTTTTCGTCCTGGTCGGTTGGTTTGATCAGCCCCGCTTTGGTTGGTGTTGACAATTCAAGGTTTACTTCGTCACCATCGGTGGCCGATAACATTTCGATCAGGAATTTTGCGTTGAATGCGATTACCAGGTCTTCCCCGTTGTACTGGCATTTCATACGCTCGTTTCCTTCAAAACTGAAATCGACGTCCTGGGCGGCCAGCTGCAGCTCGCTGCCACTGATATTCAGTGCTACCTGGTTGGTGCTTTTGTTACTGAAAATACTTACGCGGCGCAGGGCACTCTGGAAATCGGCCTTGTTCACCGTAAGACGGTAAGGGTTGTCGGATGGGATGACCACTTTGTAATCGGGGAAACGTGCATCGATGAGACGGCAGCTCATCTGCGTGGTACCGTGTTTTACAAAAAGGTGGTTGTTATTGTAGCTGATGGTCAGTTCTTCTTCGTTGGCTGGTATGGCTGCTTTCAGCAGGTTGAGTGGCTTGCGTGGAACGATAAATGTATCCGTGCGCGGGCAGGTAACATCCGTGCGTTTGTAACGGACCAGTCGGTGTGCATCAGTTGCAACACACTGCATGCCTTTTTTATCCAGTTCAAAAAAGACCCCGGTCATGGCAGGGCGCAGGTCATCGCTGCTGGTAGCAAAAAGTGTTTTGTTGATCGCCGTAATAAGGGCCGATCCGGTAACGGTAAACGATGTGGTGTCATCGGCTGCGGGTTCTTTCGGGAAATTGTCGGGGTTCTCCCCCATCACTTTGTACTTCCCGTTATCGCTGGTGATCTCCACACCGAAATTTTTGTCAATGGTAAATGTCAGCGGCTGGTCGGGCAGGTTCTTTAATGAATCCACCAGGATTTTTGCCGGGATACAAACCTTGCCACTGTCCCTCGCCTCAATATCGAGCTGTATGCGCATGACCGTTTCCAGGTCAGTGGCCACCACGGTGAGCTTATTTTTTTCAACTTCGAAAAGGAAATCTTCAAGGATCGGAAGAACGGTGTTGGCGTTGATTACTCCCGAAATATGCTGCAGTTGTTTTAATAAAGAGGAAGAGGAGACGATAAATTTCATATGAAAATTTGAATGAGGCGAAACTAGTGATTTTTAGAATAATGCCGCGCAGGGAACAGGCGCGCGCGGGGGATTGTTATACCAATTTTATCCACGTTTTAATACCCCGCAAACCAGTGGTTTACACCGCCGCATTTCCCCCATCATTGCTTAATTTTATCCATTCCCGCATCGGGTTACAGGCCGGGGCGGAAAGCAGGAGGGAAAAAGGATGTTTAAAAAAACGCTGACGCCCGAACAGGCGCTCCAGAAGCTCAGGCAATACTGCGGGTACCAGGAACGAAGCCACCACGAAGTGCAGCAGAAGCTGTATGACCTTGGTGTGTGGAAACAGGACCATGACAGCATTATCGCCACACTTATTGAACAGGATTACTTGAACGAGGAACGTTTTGTGAAAGCGTACGCCGGTGGCAGGTTCCGGATGAAACATTGGGGACGTATCAAGATCAGGTATGAGTTGAAACAGAAGAAAATCAGTGATTACCTGTTGAAAAAGGCGATGGCGGAAATACCGGAAGAGGATTACAGGAAGGTGATGGAAAAACTGGTGACGGATAAGTATGACAGCCTGGGGTCGGACCAATACATTGTCCGACAGAAAAAAACGATCGATTACATGACCGGAAAGGGTTACGAAACAAACCTGGTGATCCCGTTCCTGAACCAGCTGGTCAGGGACAGGCGGGATGGTGCCCGCGAAGAAACCGGGGGCTGATTACCGGATCCATATTGAAGGAGGCAAGACCAGGTGGCCCAATTCTTCGGAAGTGACGGGTAAACCATTCTCAGGGAACCAGGATTTTTTCGGTGTGTTTCCAGCCTTCACCGATGAAACTGACCAGGTACATGCCTTTGCCCAGTTGGGGAACTGCAACGGGGATGAAGTCGCGCTGGCCGTTAAGGTCTTTGGCGAATACCTGGTTGCCATCGAGGGCAAAAATATTTATCCGGAGGATGGGCCAGTTGGAGTTTACATTGAGCACATTGCCAGTAATGGTGTTCGGGATAATGCGGAGGGGGGCAGCGGGAGTACCATCAACGGCAAAGTTTTTTGACCAGGCCATTTTGCCGGATACGTTCTGGCTGCCGATCCGGTACAGCAAAGGTTCATTGCTTTGGGTGTAATGCTTAACGGAGTAGCTTCCGTTGTTTGCGGTGGCTACAATTTCCGCCGCCGTCTGATAGCGCAGTCCGTCTATGCTATACTCCACCAGGTACCTGGTGGCTTCCACATCCGGCGCTGCCGTCCAGGTGATTTGGTTGTATCCGTTAAATGGTTCGGCTGCAACGGAACTGTAGGAAGCTGCCGGCACGGTTTCATTGGGGTCGGGACGCGTCTGGTCTTTATCGGCTATCACCCATTGCTGGGCGTTGGCTGTGGCGAGGCTGACGACCGCGAAAGCGGTGAGGAATATGCGGGGTAAAATTCTTGTTTTCATGACCGGGATTTTAGTACTGATATAAGGACAAAATCAATGCCTGCCCGGGTTCCGCGCCGTTTTCCACACATGAGTGCCCCATTACAGGCAAAAGCCGGTTTATCCGCCCGGCGGGGTTATCTTTAAGGGGCAAAAAACCCACAGAAACGAGTAAAACATGGCAAATACGCTAAATGTCACACTGGTGCAGCCGGATCTTATCTGGGAAGATAAAACGGCCAACCTGGCCCGGTTTACGGACAAGATCCGGGCCCTGCCTCCGGGGTGTGAAGTGGTGGTATTGCCGGAAATGTTCAGCACCGGGTTCAGCATGAACCCGGATAAACTTGCCGAAACAATGGAGGGGGAAACCGTTCGATGGATGAAAGCCATGGCCGCTGAAAAACGGATCATCCTGACGGGCAGTATCATCATCGGGGAAGGTGGACAATTTTTCAACCGGCTGCTTTGGGTGTTGCCGGATGGCAACATGGGGATGTATGATAAAAAGCACCTGTTTGCATTTGCAGGGGAGGACCAGCATTATGCTGCCGGCGACAGAAGGCTGATTGCATCGGTCAAGGGATGGAAGGTGAACCTGATGGTGTGCTATGATCTCCGGTTTCCGGTATGGTCCCGTCAGCAGACGGGAGGTGATGCCGAATATGATGTACTCATTTATGTGGCCAACTGGCCCGAGCGTCGCAATACGGCCTGGAAGACGTTACTCCGTGCCCGTGCAATCGAGAACCAGTGCTATGTGGTAGGGGTCAACCGCGTGGGTAATGATGGCAATGGTATTGGTCATTCGGGCGATAGTATGGTGATTGATCCAATGGGTGAAATCATTTATGAAAAGACCAGCACGGAAGATATTGCAACGGTTACACTCGACCGGCAGGTGCTGGAAACAACAAGGGGAAAGCTCCCTTTCCTCCGCGACGCGGATCCGTTTATGATTCTGACAAGGGAATCAGTGAAGCAATAAGCAAAACGGCCAGTCAACCAGCGGGCAATAACATCATCGGTCAGTCGACAACACCTGGTTCCCTGTAACTTTCGCGGCCTCTTTATCTTTTTTTATCAATTCCAGTACATCATCGAGTTTATAATCTTTCCCATGCCGGATGGCTTCCGGGGTTGGACCGGAAAACACTTCGGGTTGTACTCCCTTGCCGGTCTTCGGATTATTTTTATTGATTACAAGCCGGAACAATGGCAGCCGGAAACCCACGCCGGTACCGGGTAAGCGCACGTCGGGGATCAGCCATGCATTGTTTCCATAAGCCCCGCCACCAGTCTCCTCGCCCACGATCACCACATTTTCCTGTTCGCGTACCGTACCTGCAAAAAGCGTGGTGGCAGAAAAAGAGTTACCCCCGGTCAGGATATAGGCCTTCCCATCGAAGTGGTTTTTCCGGCGTGGGTCGAACTTATGTTTTTCAAAGTAGGTGAAATGGTATAATCCATCCTTTTTGCGGAATGCAAAGAATGACATGAAGATGCGGTTGGAAAAATCATGCTGGATGTACCGGCCATATTTTTTCCTTTTGGTTACCGCGTACAATGAATCACCCACCTTGAATGAATGATCGGCCAGGTATTTTGTGAGCAGCGTGGAGTTGGTTACACTGCCGCCACCATTACCGCGCACATCGATGACCAGGTAGCGGATATCATGTTTACGCATGGTCCGGAACGAGCGGCGGAAGAATGACCGAAGGCCAAAGCCACGGCTGAACGAGTTGAGGTCCATCATAGCCACATGCCCCGCCGTATCGATTTTTAATAAACGCACTGCGTTCCTGCGCATGTTACGTCGTTCGCGTCGCGAAGGTTTCGGCTCCCGTGGCCGCTGGCTGATGGAGGCCCGTTCAGTCGAATCGAGACCCGGGTAATAGGGTTTGAGCCAGGTTTTTTTATGGTTGCCCAGTGTATCGGTATAATCAATTTCGTAGAGCCGGTCGAATCCGTAAATACTGGAGTATAAAGAACCAAAGTACCCGCGGTTACTCAGCGCCTGGTATTTGTGCGTAGTGTTATAACCATCGGTCGGGATAAAATTGAAGAGCGAGTCAATGATAGTGCGCATTGGCCTTCCATTGATCGCACGGATGATGGTTCCGCGTGTGAGCACACTGTCCTGGCGGTGCAGGTTTTGGGCAATCACGGCGTTCTGGTCCCAGACCTTGAGGCTTAACGGAAACAGCCGGCCGCGGCGAACCGTATCGAGGTAATTGGAATAACGGTCGGAATAACGCACGGAGGTATGTCCGCAATTAATTTTTGAAGTCACATACATCAGCACTTTGCGGAATGCGGGTTCGTCCATCGAATCGGTCAGCTGTGCTGCACCCCACTCGAAATAACGATCCATGCTATCCTTGCTGGTGTACCAGTAAAGACCAGGGTGGGCTTCTTCCAGGATCTGTCGGTAAATCGCATAATCCTTACCCAGTGTTTCCGGCGAATATTTTTTTGCAGGTGACCAGGCATGTTTGTTCGTGCCGCAGGCGGCCATTAAAAACAGTACAGGCAAAAATATTGTCCATCTCCTCCTCATCAGATCGTTGGTCCCTTACTTTAAATGATTCCAGCCCTGTGCCGTAATCGGGTATTTGCTTCCGCCTTTTGTAATGATATTACTGCCCAGTTCGGGTTCAGTCATATATCCGATCACGCTGATCTGTTCGTTCAGCACCAGCTTATCATACTCTTCCTGCGGAATGGTGAACAGCAGTTCATAGTCTTCCCCCCCACTCAATGCACAGGCGGTTGGGTCGATCTCGAATTTGTATGCCGCCATTTTCATTTCTTCGGCAATGGGCAGTTTGTCTTCATACACCACGCATCCCAGTGCGCTGTCCTTGCAGATGTGCAGGATCTCCGAACTCAGCCCGTCACTTACGTCCATCATGGCCGTTGGTTTAACACCCGCCTCTGCAAAAAATTCAACAATGTCCTTGCGTGCTTCCGGCTTCAGCAGTTTGCCAACCACATAGGCTTCACCTTCGAGATCGGGCTGTACACCCGGGCTTTCAAGATAAATCTTTTTTTCCCGTTCAAGGAACAGCAGGCCAAGATAGGCAGCGCCCAGGTCGCCTGAAACGCAGAGCAGGTCGCCCTTCCGGGCAGTGTTGCGTTTAACGAACTGGTCGGGTGAAACTTCGCCGATAGCGGTTACGGATATGATGAAACCACGTTGTGAGGAGGTGGTATCACCTCCTACCAGGTCGACCCCGTACTTGCTGCATGCGGCATATACCCCTTCATAAAATTCATCGAGTGCTTCCACACTGAAGCGGTTGCTGAAACCAAGCCCGATCACAATCTGCGTAGGCGTTGCATTCATGGCATAGATATCACTGAGGTTGACCACTACCGATTTGTAGCCCAGATGGCGGAGGGGAGTATACATCAGGTCAAAGTGAACCCCTTCAATCAGCAGGTCGGTGGTGATGACCGTTTGTTTTCCAAAATGGTCGATCACTGCGGCATCATCACCAACGCCAACCAGCGACGAGGCATTCTGCAACTCAATATTTCGCGTGAGATGATCGATGAGACCAAATTCACCAAGTGAGGCGATCTCCGTTCTTTCTTCACTCATAACTGAAAAATCTTTTAGTGTTGTTAACCGGCCGTTTCCCGGTTGTTGATAAAGTCGAGCATCTCCTGGTGTATATGACCGTTGGTGGCAAGGATCCTGTGACGGTATGGTGAATACTTCCCTCCTTCGAAATCGGTCACTTTGCCTCCGGCTTCTTCCACTATCAAATAACCGGCCGCGCTGTCCCATGCTTCCAGCTTATGTTCATAGAACCCGTCGAACCGTCCGCAGGCCACCCAACACAGGTCAATGGCTGCCGAACCGAGCCGGCGTACCGGGACACCTTTGCGGATAAAACGTTCAAATACTGCCAGCGGTCCGTTTTCCATATCGAGGTAAGTGTATGGGAAACCGGTTACCAGGCAGGATTTCATGGCCGACGTTTCTGCGCTGGTATGGATAGCCACGTCGTTAAGCGTTGCGCCTTTGCCTTTTTCTGCAAAAAAGAATTCGTTGAGATGCGGATTAAAAACCGCACCCATCAGCATTTCCCCATCTTTTTCAATCCCGATTGAAATACAGTTGAGTGGTATTCCGTGTGCGAAATTAATAGTGCCATCGATGGGATCGATGATCCATTTGTAGTTTGAATCCTGGACGATCTCGCCTGTTTCCTCGCTGAGGATATAGTGTTCCGGGAAATGTTTTTTTATTACGGCAAAAATGGCTTTCTCTGAAGCGTGATCGGCCTCAGTGACCAGGTTGTTAATACCCTCTTTATTGCTGATGGTAAACTTCTGGTTGAAGAACCGGGTGACTTCACCGGCGCCCGCATGTATAGCCTCTATGAGCGTGTTTTTAAGCATACGCAAAGATAGTTTTCCTTTCTTTGCTGTTACGGCAATAAATAGTTTATTTCGTTCGTGATCCTCTCAGTAATTATAGTCAATTACAACGTCCGGTTCTTCCTTGAGCAGAACCTGCGGTCAGTTATTGCCGCTTCGGCCGGACTGGAAACGGAGATCTTCGTGATCGACAATCATTCGGCCGACAACAGCCTGGCCTACCTGCAGCCGTTGTTTCCTTCGGTTAAGTTCATCGGCAATACGGTTAACCATGGGTTTGGTAAAGCCTGTAACCAGGGACTTGCCCTTGCCACCGGTAAATACATCCTGTTTCTTAACCCGGATACTATATTGCCCGAAGATGGGCTCAGCAAGCCATTGTCATTCCTTGAACAGCAATCCGATGCCGGAGCACTTGGTATCCGGATGCTGGACGGCCGCGGGCGGTTTCTCCGGGAATCGAAGCGGGCGTTCCCGTCGCCCAGGACATCGCTGTTCAAGCTGGCCGGTCTTTCCCGGCTGTTTCCACGGTCACCCCTGTTTGCCCGTTATCACCTGGGCCACCTGCGTAATGACCAGAACCAGCAGGTAGATGTTTTATCAGGGGCCTATATGATGATCCGCAAGGAAGTACTGGACCGGACCGGCGGGTTTGATGAATCATTTTTCATGTATGGGGAAGACATAGACCTTAGCTACCGCATCCAGCTGGCCGGGTATAAAAATTATTATTTCGCGGGCACTTCCATCATCCATTTCAAAGGCGAGAGCACGCGCAGGGCATCGGCCAATTATGTAAAAATGTTTTACCAGGCCATGAGCATTTTTGTGCGCAAGCATTATGGTGTGAGCAGGGCAGGATTTTTTAATTTTTCGATCCAGCTTGCAATCGGGATCCGTGGCTTGTTGTCCGCCATGGCTACGTTTATCCGACAGATTGGTATGCCCGCCATCGACGCCGTACTGGTGATGTGTTCGTTCTGGATAGCAAAGGCCGTGTGGAACAGCTCGGTAAAGACAGGCACCACTTACGACGGAGTGCTGCTGTGGACCAGCTTCACTGCACTTACCCTTGTTTACCTGGCCATCGCCTATTACGCCGGGTTGTACGACCGCGAATACCAGAAAGGGAACCTGTGGCGAACAGCCACCGCCGGTACGGTTGCTGTGCTGGCACTTTATTCCCTGTTGCCCGAACACTACCGCTTTTCACGCGCGATCATCCTGCTTGGTGCACTGATGGCTTTTTTGATGATGGGACTACTGAGAAAACTGTTTGTCCGCTGGAAACTGATTGATGCCGGCAGGTCTCAATCAACCTCCCTCGCCCTGGTAGCCGGATCAAAAGAAGAGTATGAAGAAGTGGTATCCATGATGGCTCAGCAGCCGCAGGTAGTAACCAGTCCCCTGTTTATGGAAGCGGCCGGAACAACGCTCCGGTCCAGACTGGAAGACCTGGCTTTGTCGGGGAGTCCTGATACACGCGAGTTGATCTTTTGCGTTGGACATATGCCGGTGAAAGAGCTGATCATTCATATGCAGGAAGCTGCAGGACGCATCGGTTTCCGCATCCATTACCATGGAAGCGGGAGTATTGTGGGAAGCGATTCGGCCAGCAAGACAGGCAATTCGATTTCGGGTGAAGCGCGATACCGGATTGGCAAACCTTATTTCCGGCGGTTAAAAAGACTGGCAGATGTTGTGTCTTCCCTGCTCTTTGTCATTTTATTTCCGTTTCACTTTGTTTTTGTCCGTAAACCGCTGGTTTTTTTACAGCATTGTATTTCGGTACTGACAGGAAAGAAAACCTGGATCGGCTATGCAGGAAATGGAGCTGGGTTACCGGAACTGCAACCTGCGGTAATAGGTCCCGACGGCGCGTTGTTATCCGCCCCGGCCCGCCCTGGTATCCGGTATTCAAATGCCCTTGATGCTGAATATGCAGAAAAATATGACCCCCTCTCGGACCTCTGGCTGGTTTTCCGTTCATATCGCCATGCGGGTGATTGATTTCCAATAAAATGTATCCGGCCTGAGTGGCTTATTTATTGTTTACCTTAACGCGGCCGTGTGTTGGCAATGTATTATTTTGCGGACCGGCAGTTTTTGATCCTTAACCAAACCGGTATTTCATCGAAGCATGGCATCCATCATCGACATAAAATTACCCAAGGCCCTGGCAGCTGCGCTGCGGATTCCTCCCAACGATCCGCGCAGGCAACAGATCAGGGTGCTGAAAAAGTTGCTGAAGCGCGCCCGGTTTACCGAGTTCGGCCAGCATTACCGGTTTGACGAGGCGCTGTACAGCAAAAGTCCGGCCCTGCGTTTCCGCCAGCAGGTTCCCATACACGACTACAATAAGATTTACGAGGAGTGGTGGAAAAAAACACTGGAAGGCGTTCCTGATGTAACCTGGCCAGGCAAGATCAAATATTATGCACTCAGTTCCGGCACTTCGGAATCGGCCAGTAAATATATTCCTGTTACCAAAGACCTGCTGCGGAGCAACAGCATCAACTATGTGCGGCAGCTGATCAGCGTGTTTGGTTATGAGGATGCCAACCGCAAGGCGCTGACCAAGGGTTTCCTGATGCTGGGCGGTGCAACTGACCTTCAGAAAGGCAAGGCCGGATGGTATGCGGGTGACCTGAGCGGGATCCTGGCAAAAAAACGTCCGTTCTGGTTCCAGACATTTTACAAACCGGGCGGACGGATTGCGGCTATCAAGGACTGGAACCAGAAGCTGACCGAGATTGTAGAGCATGCAAAAGAATGGGATATCGGTTACATCGTGGGTGTACCCGCCTGGTGCCAGATGTGTATGGAGATGGTGATAGAACATTACCAGGTAAAAAATATTCACGAGATCTGGCCCAACTTCGGTGTGTTTGTGCACGGTGGTGTGGCATTTGAGCCTTATAAAAAAGGTTTTGAGAAGCTGCTTGGAAAACCGATTGTATATATAGAGAACTACCTTTCAAGCGAAGGTTTTATCGGATATAAAATGCGGGAGCATGCAAAGGGCATGCAACTGGTGCTGAATAATAATATCTTTTTTGAGTTTGTTCCTTTTGATGACAAGAATTTTGATGCCGACGGCAAAATACTTCCGGATGCCGAAGCGAAGATGATTCACGAAGTAGAAGAGGGGAAAGAATATGCGTTGCTGATGAGCACGAATGCCGGTGCCTGGCGGTACCTGATTGGGGATACGATCAGGTTTGTTGACCTTGCGAAAAGTGAAGTGGTAATTACCGGCAGGACCAAACACTTCCTCAGTCTTACCGGCGAACATCTCAGCGTCGACAATATGAACAAGGCGATTGAGCTTGCCTCGGAAAAGTTCAATATCAGCATACCGGAGTACACGGTGGTAGGGTATCCGTATGAAAATTTCTTTGCGCATAAATGGTTTGTTGCCACCGACGACAAGGTGGATCCGGAGGCACTGCGCTCGTTCATTGACCAGGGTCTGCGGAACCTGAACGATGATTACGCGGTGGAAAGGGACAGCGCATTGAAAGAAGTGTTCCTGGAAGTTTTGCCGGAAGAAAAGTTTATGCATTTTATGCAACTCAAAGGAAAAGTGGGCAGCCAGCATAAATTTCCCCGCGTTATGAAGGGAAAAATGCTGGATGAATGGAATAAGTATTTGTCTACCGGGACTGTTTAAATCAAGGACCGCTATATGATCCAGTCGCTCGTCCAGGGTATAGGTTTAGGGTTGTTGCTCAGTATCGCTGTTGGCCCCGTGCTGTTCTCCACTATCAAACAAAGTCTCAATAACGGTATGAAAGGCGGGATGGCCTTTGTTGCGGGTGTATCGGCCAGCGATATCACGCTGGTACTGATCAGCAATGTATTTACACAATTATTTGCCGAGTTGAAGGAATACAGTTCGCAGATCGGCATTGCCGGCTGCGCATTCCTGGTGTCGATGGGTGTGTATTTCCTGTTCTTTAAAAAAATAAAAGTGAATGAGGAAGGGCGCCAGGTGCTGCTCAGTTTTGGTGCCAGCCACTATGTAAAGATTTTTGCCTCCGGATACATTATGAATGTACTCAACCCCGGATGTATCCTGTTCTGGATCACCTGGTCCACGGCCTTTATTGCCCACAGCATTAATGCACGGATTGTAATATTCACCACCTGTCTCATAGTGGTACTTGGGCTCGATGTTGCCAAGGTGCTGCTTGCCGGCAAGATCAGGAACCGGCTTACGCCCCATAATATCCACCTCATCAACCGGCTCAACGGAATTATCCTGATCGTGTTCGGTATTGCGCTGATCTGGGGTCTGCTGGTGATGAACCGCTGAAGGTGGTTTTCACTGAACAACAGACGATGGATCTGTAATGCCTGGTCCTGATTTTACTTGTCAGCAGGCGTCGGTTACCCATAGCACATTTCTTTTAACAAATCGGCATCCATCACGTTCGTAAGTTTGGCGCATGAAGACGTTCCTGTTCTTCCTGCTGTTTATGGGATTCCTGCATCAGGGCATTGCCCAGCGGGGTTACCTATTTGTCAAGAAGGGTGCAAAAAAAGTCCGGACTTACGAGGAAGGCGACCGCATAAGACTGCTGGGTCATGATGGCTACCTGTATACAGGTGTTATAACGTTGCTCCGCAACGATACCATCTACCTGAACGGCCTGCCTCTGGCACGGACGGAGGTGGAGCGGGTATTGCTCGGCCGCAAAAAGCAGTCGTTCAGGATTGACCCCAAGCAAATGTTGCTAATCACGGGGGGCGTGGTGCTCGTGACTGGCGGACTCAGTCTCAGTAAACAGGCAAAATTTGGCGAAGCCGCTATCGCCGGCGCTACCATCGGGTATGGACCGCTGCTGATTTCATACCTGGGCAGCAAAATTTCCCTTAAAAGGAAGAAGTATAAAATCGGTCGCAGGTACCGGCTGCAGGTGCTGGATTTTTACCTGCCTTACAAGGCGTTCTGATGTCGGGGCTGCAACAGGACCGGCAGCCGTGTCGCTTCCATGAAGTATGCAATAATAACTGATCCGGACTAGCGGTGCCGGCATGCACGGGGACGCGGATGGTTATCCGGTTATGCGGGCAATGATTTAATTGATAATATTGCAGCGCCTAATGACCACTAAAGGACTTTTCCCCCGCATCTGGCGATGGACAAAAAGGATTTTCATTATCCTTTTTATCGCGCAATTTGTCTACATCATATTATTGAGGTGGATCAACCCACCAATCACCATTACGCAACTTGTCAGCTGGGTGACTGGTCATGGCCTGAAACGTGATTATGTTGACCGGTCGGAAATTTCATCCAATGCGCGTCTCGCAGTCATTGCATCGGAAGACCAGAAGTTTACCGATCACAGCGGGTTCGACTGGAAGAGTATCCAGAAGGCCATGAAGTACAATGAAAAAAAACCTGGCCGTACCGTCCGCGGTGGCAGCACCATCAGCCAGCAGGTAGCCAAGAATGTATTCCTGTGGCAGGGGCGCAGCTGGATCCGCAAAGGGCTTGAAGGCTATTTCACCTTTATGATCGAACTGCTGTGGAACAAGGAACGCATCCTGGAAGTGTACCTCAATGTGATTGAAATGGGGGAAGGCATTTTTGGTGTCGAACGTGCTGCAAATATCTACTTCAATAAAAATGCGTCGCAGCTTTCTGCGCAGGAAGCGTCGCTCATTGCGGCCTGCCTGCCCAATCCGAAGGTGTACAGGGTGAAACCGGCTTCGCCGTTTATGATTCGCCGTTCGAGGGAAATCATGACGCAGATGAGGTTTCTCCGGCCTGATCCGGATATTGCCGCCGTGATCGATGAGGTAAAACCGGCAAAGAAGTGAGGTGCCGTTTCAGTTCACAGAATTTTATTAAGCCCCGATTCATAGTTGCCGCATGTCGGGCATCCTGTCACCCGCAATTCCCAATCAGTACATACCGGCAACCTGTCAATAGCAGCGGTTGCCATTGAGCGCCTTCGGGGAAACATGTCGACAGCGGCGATTGCCACTTAGTGCGTTCTGAGCATCCTGTCAACAGCAGCAATGGCCATTGGCAGGCGCTCCTGGTAGTCGCCCGAAATTTCCACCCACGGCGTATCCTGGTTTACCATCAGGTCCTTGTACATATAAAACAACTTTTTGCGGTTTTCGAGGTCAGGATATTCCCTCAGCTCATCCTTCACCCATGGAAGGTCGGTGTTGCATAACAGGTACAGGTCGTATTTCCGTTCAATGATCTGGTCCAGTATGAACCGATGGCAGTTATTAAAAACAAATTCGCACCATACTTTCATTACATACATATCGGTATCGATGAACAGCACCGGTGGTACGCGCTGCGGCGCATTGATGGCCGGCGATGATGCGGGCAGGTCTGCCCCAGACGGTAGGTTCGCTGCCGCATTCATGACTTTGCCAGCATATTCATCCTCTTTCTGCAACTGCCGCTGCGCAATGGTAAGCAGGTTGTCGAATGAATAGCTGGTGCCATGTTCAAGGAGGTATTCGCGTGCGTATTCGGGGCACCAGATCGTTTGATAATGGTCGGCCAGTTGCTGGCAGAGTATACTTTTGCCGGTACTTTCCGGTCCAAGGATCACAATTTTCCGAAGGTGCATACCGACAATTTAATGAAGCCGATCCATATCATGAAGGGCTTTTTTCTTCCAGGAGGCCAGACCCCAGAACGCGAGGATCAGCAGGATAAAATAATAGACGCTGCTCATCACAAGGCCTTTAACGAAGTAGAGCGGTACCGATGCAATATTGGTAGCAATCCACCAGTACCAGCTTTCCACCTTTTTCCTGGTCATCAGCCACATGCCGGTAAAGGCGGTGGCCGATGCAAACGCGTCGGCCCAGGGGATGGATGCGTAAAAGAACCGGTGCAGGTAAATGAGGCAGCAGTAGATCGCTACATAACAGATGGCAAAAAAGAGAAGCTGGTCACGCCACCCGGCCGCGTCCGAAAACGTTACCTGCACCAGTTTTTCCTGTCGTTTATTGCGGAGTGTCCACCGATACCAGCCATAGATACTCATGATGGTGTAGTACAGGTTGACCGATGCCTCACCCGGTAGATGGTGCTCGAGGGTAATAAAGATATAAATGATAGTGCCCACCAGTCCGACCGGGTACACCAGGATATTTTCTTTCCGGCTGAACCACACACTTGCAATACCCGACACAACGGCGATGTACTCCGGAATGCTCGTGCTCCTGAGACCGCTGATAAACTGGTCATATATTTCGGTGATGGGAATAAGTGGTATTTACGTGACAGGTATGGCAAAAATAAAACAGTAACACAGCATTATTTTTTCTTTTCCTTTCCGGGTTTGCGGTATTTTCTGATTGCCGTCAGGTAGCCGATACCCCGCGTTGTTTCAAAACGCGTAGGCACCTGTTGCCATTTGCGGGATCGATCGTAATCCCATACAATGAAATGAAGGTGCGGGAAAGAGGTCATTCCCGTATTGCCACTCAATGCGATGGGCTGGCCTTTTTTAACAGTGTCGCCCACGTTGACCAGTGCCCCGTCGGTCTGCAGGTGCCAGTAGCCAGCCCGTGAACCATCGGGGTGTTCAATCACGATATTGTTGCCGTCTTTGCGGTAGCGGCTGCGCATCCCTCCGCGTGTACCATCTTCTTTTACCCGGATGACCACACCTTCCCTTGCTGCACAGATGGAACTGCCCTGGCGCATTTTAAAATCGAGCGCGGCACGTTCACGATGGGTAAACATGCTGAAGTAGCCCTGTACGCAATAGTAGGCCTTTCCCTTTTCAAAGGGAAGATCATAAATATAACTGCTGTCATCTTTGACCAGGCCACGCTCGAGGAGCCGGACTTCCTGGCGGAGTGGATTCCTGCTAACAGCACAGCTGGTGACAACAAAAAGTAAAATCAGGGGAATGAATCGCATGGGTTTTCTACGGGTCGGGTTCGGGTAATCAGGACGTAGCCATAGCACTTCCTTCGCAAAGGTCTTTCAGGTTTTTCAGGCCTTTTTCAAATTGCTGGTTGAGGCCTTTGCTCATCATGGGTCCTACCAGCCGGGCAATTGGCCAGGGCAGGTTGCCGCTGTTTTGCCAGGTGATCTTGGTGCCATTGTCGCCCCATGGTTCAAACAGCCAGTTATCTTTTGCGGTGGATTTGAATGGTTTCAGGAACTGCAGGTCGAAATGGATATGCCGGTTGTCCAGGTCCTTCAGGGTCAGGTGGCCGTGACCGACCTTTTTACCATTCCATTCGTATTTGTGGCCGGGTGTGCCCGGATTTCCGGTAATGGTTTTAAT
>SDZZ01000823.1 GCA_004173255.1 Chitinophagaceae bacterium
ATCAGTGCGCTGAATATCCTGAACGAAGCAGAAATCAGCTTCAAGGGTGCCAGGAATAAACGCCTGCATGTGGAGCTGGCCCTCATCAAACTCTGCTACCTGCAGCAGGCACTCCAGCTGACCGGCGACGGTACCGGGGTAACAAAAAAAAAACTCCTTGATTCGGTAAAACCGCTTGCGTTCCGCCAGATCAGCCCGTTTGAGGTAAAGACGGAACAGGCCGGCGCATCCAAACCTGCCCAGATGCAGGAAAAACTGGTCATTGAACAACCCGTCGCCAAAACAACAAACCCGCCTTCCCGGTCAACTGTTCCTGAATCCAGGACCGTACCATCGGAAACGAATAAGGTTCAACCGGAAACCAGGCCCTTACAACCCGGAACGGGCACCGTACCACCCGATGGCATACCGGCACACACAGAAACCCGTCCTGCTACCGGTGGCAAGGTATCGGCACTGGATAAAATCAGGCAGCAGTTCCAGGGTAATGGAAGCGCTGCCAAAGCGGCTGACGAACCACTGACCATGGACGGACTGACACAATCGTGGGACAAATATATCACCGGACTGAAAGCATCCAGGAGCCCTGCGGTGCCATCATTCCAGCTGGCAAAACTCCGCGTGACGGATGAAAATTCATTCGAAGTGGAAACCGCCAACAATATTGAACAGAAGTTTATTGAACAGGAACGGAATAACCTGTTCGATTTCCTGCGTCAGGAACTGCGGAATAAGTCGCTCCGGTTTGCCGTGCTCGTTTCAGAGGTGCAGGAAGTACGGGTAATTGAAGATGCGCCGCTGTCCTCCACCCAGCAATTCCTGAAAATGTCGGAACAATATCCCCTCGTCAGGGAATTGAAGGAACGCCTGAAACTGGACCTCGACTACTAGAGCGCGAAGCGTTTTACCCGCCTTTAATTCATCAATTTATCTTAATTTCGGCAAAATTTAAAGCTACATGGCGGAATCCATATTAATGCCCAGATTGAGTGATACGATGACCGAAGGGGTTATTGCTGCCTGGCATAAGAAAATAGGTGATACGGTGAAAAAGGGCGACCTGCTGGCCGAGGTGGAAACTGACAAGGCTACCATGGAACTCGAAAGTTACAAAGACGGTACCTTACTGCATATCGGAACTGAGCCGGGTGGCAAACTGCAGGTAAATGACCTGCTCGCTATCATTGGCAACAAAGATGA
>SDZZ01000293.1 GCA_004173255.1 Chitinophagaceae bacterium
ACCGAGATTGGTGAATACACCGACGGTTGGGCGGATCATTTTCTCCAGCTTTTCCATTTCACCGGGCATGGAGATACCCGCTTCAAAAATAGCTAGTGTATGCTGGTCATTCATTTCCCAGATGCTGAGCGGCACGCCGGTCTGCGAGTTATAACTGCGTGGACTGCGCACAATGGAATAATCCGGTTGCAGTAACTGGTACAGCCACTCCTTCACAATGGTTTTGCCGTTACTGCCCGTGATCCCGATCACCGGAATGCTGAACCGGGCGCGATGTGCGGCGGCCAGTTGCTGTAATGCTGCCAGGGCATCCGGTACAATGATAAAGTCGGCATCGGGAAACCTTGCGCGGTCCGGTTCTTCGGCCGTGACAAAACAACGGACGTTTTTCTGGTAGAGTTCAGGGATAAAGATGCTCCCGTCGCGACGGGCGCCCTTTATGGCGAAAAAAACAGAATCTTCGGGTGAATAAACCTTCCGGCTGTCGAGCAGGATATTTACAACAGGTCGATCGCTCACCACCGATGGCGATTGCAGGATTTCAGCGATATGCCTGGATGTGTAGATCAATTAATCGTGTTTGATACTGCTGTCCTGCGCGTCGCGTGGCACTCCTTTCCTTTTCATGAAAATGGAATACCAGATTGACCCGGAGATACAAACCAGGATAATGCCTAAGGAAATAAACACCTGGGTGGTTTTGTCCACGTACTGGTTGACCCAGTGTTCCCCGAGCATTTTTGCGCCGATAAAAACCAGTACAATGGCAATGCCCTGCTGCAGGTAATCGAATTTACTCACCGCTCCGCGCAGCAGGAAGAACAGGGAGCGCAATCCGAGTACGGCGAAAATATTCGAAGTATAGATCACCAGCTTATCGCGCGAGATGCCCATTACCGCCGGAATTGAGTCAAGCGCAAACACGAGGTCAATACCCGCCAGCATGATTACCACTACAAACAGGATGGTGTAATATTTTTTCCCGTTTTCTATGACGGTGAATTTGCCGCCGCCATCGTGGGGAACAATCGGCAGTGCCCGGCGCACAAATTTATAGATGCGGGAATCCTGCGGATCAAAATGTTCGTCATCACCGGTACTGAACATTTTGATGCCGGTATATACCAGGAACGCACCAAAGATGTAGAGGATCCAGCTGAAACGCTCTACCAGCGCCACTCCTACTGTAATGAAGATGATGCGGAAAACAATGGCCATCAGTATACCGATCAGTAATACACGGCCGTACTGTTGTTCCTTGACCTTGAACGAAGCAAAAATGAGGATGAACACAAAAATGTTGTCGATACTCAGGCTCCATTCCATCAGGTAGGCACTAAGGTATTCGAGTGCAAGGGTTTGTCCGTTTTCCCACCACATAAACACAAAAAAGGCAAGCGCCAGCGCCACCCAGAAAAATGTCTGGTACAAGGCTTTTTTGATGGTGACCTTTTTGTCATTCTTGCTGAGGAGTCCGAGATCCGCTATCAGTGCCAGCAGCAGCACTATTCCAAATACGAGATACGTTATCTGATCGCTGTTCATCCTTGGTCGGGTGTTAGGAGGCAAAGATAATGGGTAGCGATCACCGTTTACCGCGAGTTGGCGTTAAGCGGCATATTTATTCCGGCGTATACGCTGGTAGATCAATCCGGCGAGAATGACCAGGAGCACCGGCAGGGCGATGTTTACCAGCTGCCACATCAGTTTGTTGTCGTCGACCTTCTTTTTATCGAGCAGGCGAAGCACGATGTTTTTGTTGCGTGTCTCCACAATGGAAGGCTTGTTTACCAGGTATTCGAGGCAGTTGAGCAGGAAATCGCGGTTGGCAAATTTGTATTCGTATTGCGAACCCACGGTAAACAGGTTCATTCCCAGTGGCAGCGGGCCTTCTTTTGCGGATACGTCATTGAGGGCCATATCGCCATCGGCCACCAGGATAATTTTGTTTTCTTCCGAGTTGGGAAGGAAACGGATCGAGTTCGACGCCAGTGTCTGGGTTTGCGCCTGCGTTACGCGGTTGCGGTACAGCGAAGTGAATTTACCTTCCAGCAGCACGGCAACGGGAATATTGTTACTACGGAAGAGGGCATCTTCCTGCACGTTTTTATTTTCGTTCAGGCTGATGAGGGCCGGGGTGCTGATGATCCTCGAGTTGGGTGAGGAACCGAGCAGTACGGTTTTAGCAATGGCCGGCGCCGCAATGGTGTCGATCGAGTTGACAAATTTGCCTGAGACCAGGCCAAGGCTTTTATTGATCGAGTGGTTGCCCCTCGATTCAAATAGCGGGTAATAGTTCCAGCGCAGGAATTCGTACTGGGGTGTTTCTGAAGTACCGCCTACGGCGAACGGGAGGAAATCGCATTGCAGGTCCATCACCAGGGATGGGTTAATCCTTGCACCGTATTTAAAGAGGAGGTCGGTCAGGTTGAGGTTGCGGTCAAATGCGATGGTCTGGGGTTTAAACCGCAGGCTGTCCTGCTCGGCAATCAGGTCGTCAATATACATGAGCAGTTTACCCCCATGCATCACGAACTGGTCAATCTTTAATTTCTCTTCTTCGGTATAACCGGTGGTGGGTTTCACCAGCATCAGCACTTTGAAAGTGTCGGGGATCAGCGGTTGGTTATTCAGATTAAGCAGCGCCAGCCGGTAATCATTCGACAATGCTTCCTGGATGCCATAAGTCCGGGCATCGGTTGGTTCGCCATTGCCGAACGAATAAGCCACCGTTGGCTTTGCATTATCGGTCAGCCGGTCAATCGTTTTGGCAAACTGGTATTCCATGGTCGCTTCGGAACTATTGATCTCTTCCTGTGAAATACGTCCGCTGGCACCGGAGTAAATATTTACCAGCGATTGCCTTCCTTTATAATGGACGACGGCCACCGGGAAAATGATATTGCTGCTCTCGCCGGATTTTGCCTGCACGGTGAGGTTGATGGGTATGGCGCCAAGGTTGACGAGTGAGTCACCATATGAGCGGGCCGAGCCTTCCATCGTTTCGGTTGGGGCAATGAAGCGGTACTGTATTTTTGAACTGTTGCGGTCTTTCAGTAATCGAAGGAAATCTTCGGTGCTGTTGGCCAGTTTGCGGAAGCCAGCGGGGAAGTCGCCTTCCAGAAAAACGTCGATCACCAGTGGTTCGTCCAGTTTTTTCAGCAGGTCTTCCGTCGCCCTGCTGAGGGTATATCGTTTTTCGCGGGTGAGGTCGAGCCGTGTATGGAAAACGGACGACAGGAAATTAACCAGCACAAGTATGACCAGCAGGCCCAGCCAGCCAAATTTCGAGGCACCTATGGTACGCATCTTCTGCTGCATGTTATCGCTTGATTAAGTTACGGTGCGTGAGTGTGAGGAACAGGAAGATCACACTTAAAAAATAAATGATATCGCGGGTATCGATCACCCCGCGGCTGATGCTGCGGTAATGGAAATCGATACCGACCATTTCAAGGTAGTAGTCCGCCCCACCCTGCAATCCGGCCAGGCGGCTGATGGCGTTGAATCCATAGTACAGCAACGCGCAGGCGATCAGGCTGATGATGAACGCGACCACGGCATTCTGCGTCACACTGCTGAAATAGATACCGATTGCGGTAAAAACTGCGGCAAGGAAAAATAGACCAAAATAGGATCCGATAGTGGCGCCGGTATCGATGCCCTCATTTGAAGTAAGTGCCTGGATGCTGAAAAAGTAAATGATGGTGGGCAGCAGTGCAATGATTACCACCAGCAGGCTGCCTGCATATTTTCCGCCAACGATCTGCCAGCGGCTGAGTGGCCTTGTTTGTAAGAGTTCGTAGGTGCCCGTTTTAAATTCTTCCGAGAAACTGCGCATGGTGATCGCGGGGATCAGCAGCAGGAGGATCCAGGGAGCCAGTTCGAAGAACCGGTCGAGCGTGGCATATCCGAAGTCGAGGATATTATTTTCAAAAACAAATAACATCAGCCCGTTTACCAGGAGGAAAACAATGATGGCAATATAACCGGTAAGGTTGCTGAAAAACTGGCGGAGTTCTTTTTTACAGATAGACCACATACAGGTTGCAAAATAACGGAAAATGCAGTCAAATGGCGGCCGGAAATAAAATGCCTGTAATAGGTAGTAGTGCCGGGAAAGCCGGGATGTTACACAGCGAAACTTTCACCACAGCCACAGGTGCGGCTGGCATTCGGGTTATTGAAGTAAAAGCCTTTGCCGTTGAGCCCTTCCGAGTATTCGAGGGTAGTGTTGACCAGGTACAGCAGGCTTTTGAGATCGGTCACCACCTTGATGCCCTTGTCTTCAAATACCTGGTCCATGGGTTTGGACACGTTATCAAAGTCGAGTTTGTAACTCAGGCCTGAACAACCGCCACCGACCACGCTTACCCGCAGGAAATAGGACGGGTCATTGCCACCTCCCGCTTCTGACAAGAGCTGGGAAACCTTTGCGTGGGCACTGTCGCTGATATAAATCGAATTATCGGTCGTAATGTTCATGGCGTCAAAATTAATACTTAAGTAACAAGTATCAAACACACTGCGCGGGCAGTTTGTTCAGAAATGACGGAGGAATGAGGTTGGGCCGAAGGGTCATGACAAGGCCTGTGCCTGTCTTAACTTATTGACAGCCTGGGTGATGATGCCGATTGCCCGATCAATTTCGGCCTGGGTGGTGAACCGGCCAAGCCCGAACCGGACCGAGCTCAGGGCGAGTTCGTCGGTGAGTCCCATTGCGCGCAGCACATGGGATGGTTCAAGTGTTGCCGAGCTGCAGGCGGAACCGGACGAGATGGCCAGTTCGGCGCTGAACCCCATCATCATCACCTGGCTGTCCACCTGCCTGAACGAAAGGTTGGTGGTCTGGGGAAGTCTCGGTGCATTGGCCCCATTGACCTGGCTGTCACTTACCGTCAGCAGCGCGTGCTCCAGCTGATCGCGAAGCCCGGACAGCCGGGTAGCATCCTGCTGCAGCTCGTCGCTGCAAAGCTGGCAGGCCTTGCCAAGTCCGACAATGCCTGGCACATTAAGTGTGCCGCTGCGGTTGCCCCGTTCATGTCCGCCTCCATGCAGTTGCGGAACCAGTTTAACCCTGGGATCACGGCGGCGGATGTATAACGCACCCACTCCTTTTGGACCATACATTTTATGGGCAGACAGCGCCAGCAGGTCAATCCCGAGTTTGCGGACGTCCACCGGTATTTTACCAACTGCCTGTGTGGCATCGGTAAAAAAAAGGACCTGGTGTTTTTTGGCGATGGCACCGATTTCACCAATGGGCTGCAGCACACCGGTTTCATTGTTGGCGAACATGATGGCGAGGAGGATCGTGTCGGGTCGGATGGCTTGTTCAAGTGCGGCAATATCGATGAGTCCATCGTGGTTTACGGGCAGGTAGGTCACTTCTGCGCCCAGTTTTTCCAGGTGCCGGCAGGTATCGAGCACGGCGGAGTGTTCGGCCACGCAGGTAATAATATGTTTTCCTTTGGCCGTGTAAGTTTCAAACACACCCTTGATGGCCAGGTTATCACTCTCGGTGGCCCCGGAAGTGAAGATGATCTCCTGTTTATCGCACCCAAGCAGCGCCGCCACCTGTTCCCTTGCCAGGTCAACCGATTCTTCTGCCTGCCAGCCGAAAAGGTGGGTGCGGCTGGCCGCGTTGCCAAAGTGGGAAGAAAAATATGGCAGCATGGCTTCCACCACCCGCGGGTCGCAGGAGGTGGTGGCATTGTTGTCCAGGTAAATCGGTGCCTTATCCATGAGCATATAACGTTGCAGTCCAAAGCTAGTTTATTTTTTTTCCCATAAACCCTCCAAAGATTTTACCTTG
>SDZZ01000294.1 GCA_004173255.1 Chitinophagaceae bacterium
AAAAACCGATCAATGTCCTCCACGAGTCCATTCGCCAGCATGCACTGATGTGTGTGGAAAATGCGGGCGATGTAGCTGGCGCACTCGACCTTGCAAAAGAACTGGATACCGAAATTGACTGGAGGGTAAAACAATACACCAAATGTTTGGGGAACGTGACCCGCAACTATCGTGACTGGCTGCAGTCCGACTACCGGGACCGGCTACATAAACTCATTCCGAAACTGATGGCAAAGACGCGAAATAAACGGGCGGTGGCAGGAGACCATTACAGTGTTGCAATTACCGGAGTGTGAAGTAAAGGCCACAGGTCACAATGGCCCCTTTTTTGTTCTTTGTTTGTTAAACATATACTATGAGCGATAACAAACAGGCAACTGGCATGCAGGATAAAATCCGGGTAGATATCAATGATCCTTCTGAAGTCGAATACCTGCACCAGCAATATCCCAATAAAACACATGAAGAAGTGAAGGCGGCAATCGAAGCAGCCGGGCCAATGCGGGCAGATATTATTGCTTACCTGGACAAATAGCTGGTGAAAGAAATGCTACTGGTTGATGATGCCGGGAAGTACTCTCCCGGTGTGAGTAATCAGTTGTTCATCAGATTTTTCACAAATCGAAGATCGTTGCCGATCATTGATAAAATTTCTGCCTTGTCCATGCTCACCGTATTCGCAATGTATAGATATCGGGACATTCACACCCGCCTGTTTCAGCATCCGGAAGTACGCAGCAAAATCAATCAACCCTTTTCCCATGGGAACTGGTTCTTTTTTTCGCCCATCTGCCTGGTTCCATTTGAAATCCTTCAAGGCGATGCTGCGGATATGCGGCGTGATGAAACGAAAGCCGGATGGCCAGCTGGTCACTGCTTCTGCCGTTGCATGGTAAATGTCGTACTGGCAACCCAGCCAGGGCGAATTGATTTTTTTCAGGATCATACCGAGGTCCCACACCGGCCCGCCAAATACCGTCTGGTTACCCAGCCTTCCGGAATGGTTCTGGTACCCGCCGTAAATTTTATACTTCGCATTGAGTGCGGACAGTTTAATCAATGACTTTTCAATATTGGCCAGGTCCTGCTCAACCGGTATCAGGTCGTTGTACCGGATCCAGTCCATCCTGTAATGACCAATACCCAGTTTGCCTGCTGTAGCCAGGATCCTTTCTGTCAACGGATCTTCCGCATCGCGGATCGTTGTTACAATGGAGTACACCTGCAGGTTGTACTTCTTAAAAATCCTGATTGCCTCCGGAAGGTCGCGTTCCACATTTTCGGGAAGTACATGTCCTTCGGGACGAACAGTCAGGTCAATGCCATCGAAGCCCATGCCGGCAACTGTTTCAGCCATTTCTTCGAAATGGAGGAAATGCAGCGCTTTTGAAAAAATACTGATAGGGGACAGGTTGCCATCGGGATGTATCGGATTATGTTTTTTCCCATCCTTCAATGTACCCTCATTCCCGGCCGAATCGTGATTATCAGTTGCACCTGCTGCGGCTGTGCCGAGCAGTGGAAGTGCTGTGGGAATCAGGACCGATCCTTTCAGGAATGTTCTTCTGGTTAATGACATAGACGCTGGTTATTAGTTCCCCATTCCCTGCATGCCGCCCTGGGCGCCTTCCATTTCAGGTTTCATGTTTTTCCGTTTGAAAAGGGACATGTCCACTTTACCGAACGAGTAGGTGAAGTTTAACCGGAGCAACGGTGAATCGCCGATGCGGTACGAGTCCTGGATAAAGAACTCGCTGTATGAATATTGTTCGTTGGTCCTCGTGCGGAAAATATCACTCACGCTGAAGGTGACTGCCGCCGCATTGTTTTTAAGGAACGTTTTTTTCACCGCTACATCAACACCCCAGTTGGGCCTTATATATCCCTGTGCTGCACTCAGGCTTGTGTTGCCGAAACCTCCCATAAATCCGCCACCACCGCCGCTTGGCGGCAGGTTGGTTTTCGACTGGTAGGTAGCCGAGAGTTGTGAACTGAAGTTCTTCGGCATTTTGAAATTAGAATTGAATTTTGCGAACCAGCTCCAGATTGCATCCTGTGAAATTGCTGTGATATTGTCGGTATTGATCTTCGAGTTGTAGATATTCAGGTTGGAGTTGATATCCCACCATTTTGCCAGTTGGTTCTGGGACGTGAACTCAATCCCCATAGACCGGCTGGAGTTGGCATTGATGTAAGTGCTGATCGGACGTTTAACAGTTCCGGACGTGAGTGTATCCAGGAAACGGGTGATGAGGTTATCGGTATGTTTATAGTAGATGGACGTAAGGAATGTGTGTTTATTGCTGAACGTTTTGGTGTAGGAAGCTTCCAGCGAGCTGGTGAATTCCGGATCGAGCTCGGCATTACCACGCGTCCAGTTCAGCTGGTCGGTTGAGTCGATAAAGGGAATGAGCTGCATGAAGTTTGGCCGGTTGATCCTGCGCGTAAAGCTCAGCTGTACTTCCTGGTTCTTCTTTAATTTCTGGCTGAAAAAGATGGAGGGAAACAGGCTGATCGGGTAATCGTTTTTATACTTCTGTTTCAGGTCGGGCAGCTCGCCGGTGTAGGTGGAGCTTTCGGCCCTCAGTCCGAGTTTGTAACCAAAGTCTTTGATGCTGCCGGTGAATGATGAGTAGGCTGCATATACGTTGTTATCATTTTTATAGTTGGCAGAGGCCGAAGAAATAGGCTGGTACTGGTCGGTAACCGGGTCGTAGAAGAAATTTCCCTGGGCATTTTTGAGTCCCTGCAACTGCGCGCGCAGACCCGCTTCCAGTTTGACTTTGGACGATAAGGGGGCAACAAAATCGGTCTGGATGGTGGTGAATGAATTTTCCCCGTTACCCAGGATCTGCTGGCGGATTTCCGATTGCTGGGCTCCTCCCCGTGTTGAATAAATCTTCGTGTTATACAGGGCTTCAACATCACTCTTGCCGCCAAAATGATTAAGATCAGCCGTCAACTCTGTACCAGGTTTGGGGAAAATATATTTGAACCCGGCCTGGATACCGCTTGCATTGAATGTGCGTTCGTTCGTTGCATTCCGCTCGCTGTAACTTTTATAATCGGTTGCGCTGTAGAAACTGTCAGTGCTTAACCGGTCTGTTGGTTTGAAGCTACCTTTTACCCGGATATAACCGAGCGAAAAACTGGTGCGGTTGTTCAGGAAATAATCCAGCCCGATACGTCCAAAGAGGAAACCTCCATTCATCCGGTTCTTTCCGTCCTGGCTCACAAACAGGGTCGGGTTGTTGAGGAAACTTGTGATGTCGGTATTGTTGGTACTCCGGTTTTTCATCTGGTTGCCAAAACCTGCAAGTGTAACGTTGAATTTATTCTGGCGTACACTGAAGCTGCCACCGCCGTTTATGCCACCCCGTTTGTCGACGCCTGCACTCAGGTTGCCGTTATAGCCAATACGTTTGTTTTTTTTCAGCACAATGTTCAGGATCCCTGCATTGCCACCCGATGCATCATATTTGGCAGAAGGGTTGGTGATCACTTCCACGCTTTCGATGGCATCTGCTGGAATCTGGTCAAGGGTCAGGGTAGTGGGCCGGCCGTCCACATAGATCTGTGGTGCCGCGTTCCGTACCGATACATTACCATCAATGTCAACATTCACTGAAGGCACGTTCCGCATTACATCGAGTGCGGTACCACCGGCAGTAACAATGTTTTTGTCTACGTTGAATACCTTTTTATCGATGTCCATCTTCAGGCGGCCAGAGGTGGAGCTGACGGTGACTGCACCGAGTTGCTGTACATCGGACTCCAGTTTTATTTTGCCAAGATCCTGCTCGAATGCGCTTGCCATGGCTGACAGGTCAGGCATCTGGCCCGGGGCTGCAGGTTTCTGACCGGTGTTTTTCGGGATGATGGTTATTTTGATCTCCTGGGTTTTGAAACCCGCGCCTGAAAGTTTTAATACCAGCGGGGTAAACACTGGTAGTTGTTCCATGCTGAAGTCGCCATTGGCCAGTGTTGTCCCGCCTTTGAGCAGGAGCTGACGTGGTTTTTTGGTAACGGTATCCATTACCTGCTGCAACATAATTACGGAAAGATCGGCAACTCCTTTGCCGGCGCTGTCGACCAGTTTACCGTAAACACGGCCGATAGATGGCGGTGCCTGGGCGGCAGGGGGTCTCTGGGAAAAAGCCGCGAGCGTGAAGAGCAGCGCTGCCAGCAGGGAGAGTGAATATTTCATAAATGCGATTGAGCCGCAAAAATAAGCGATCGTTCCATCCCGGGAAACCGAATTGCAACCAAATCGGTGGTAGCTGCAACGAATGCGTTAGGGGTTTTTACCGATAAAGAGCTGGATGGCTTCGCGGTAGGTGTCGCTGACGGGCAATTCAAGCGTGCCGAGGAATACGCTGTTTTTCTTTACAGCACTGATGGCTTTCTTGGACACGAGGTACGATTTGTGAATGCGCAGGAAACTGGCGGCAGGCAGCAGGTCTTCAAAGCTTTTCATGGTCATACGGGAAACAACCGGTCTGGACGTACTCCGGAGATGGATCCGGACGTACTCCTTCAGGCTTTCGATCCACGAAATATCATCGAATTCTATTTTGACGAGGCTGTGGTCGGAGTTCACAAACAGGTGTTGTTCTTTCGCTTCTTCTGCCCGGTTTTTTAACTCGAACAAAGTCCTGGCCTTATTGCATGCCTGGAAAAAACGCGCCAGCTCCACCGGTTTTACGAGGTAGTCAATCACATTAAGCGCAAATCCATCGAGCGCAAATTTTTCATATGCGGTTACGAGGATCACCATTGGCTGGTAGGGCAGGCTTTTGATAAAATCGAGTCCGGTGAGGCCCGGCATCTCTATATCGATAAAAATGAGGTCCGGCCGTGCCGATTCAATAAATGCCATTGCCTTTAAGGGGTTATGGAAAGAATTGATCAGCTCGAGGTATGGCACCTGGGAGATATTGTGCTCGAGCAGCTGCAAGGCAAGTGTTTCATCATCGATGGCAATACATTTAATCACGGCGCAAGGTTTATCTGAAGGCTGACCGTAAAAATATCATTATCTGAGGTAACCTTCAATTCATGTTTGTCTTTGTAAAGAAGGCTCAGCCTGCGTTGCACGTTGGCCATACCGATACCGTGATTGGCCAGCGCTTCAGCAGTTTTTTCGGCAAAACGGTTGCGGATAGTGAACCGGAGCAGTTCATCTTCCACATATGAGCGGATTTCAATAAAGGGATCAGTCACAATACCGGTACCATGTTTAAAGGCGTTCTCCACCAGCGGGATCAGCAACATGGGGGCAATCTTCAGGTTGCCATGGGCAGGCGAAATATCTTCCGTCAGTTCAACCTGTCCGGCAAACCGCTGCATCTGCAGGTCGATGTAGTGACGGATGTAAACGAGCTCCATTTCGAGGGTCACTTTTTCCGTGTTTGCTTCATATAACATATAGCGGAGTATGCCGGATAACTTCATGAGTGAGGGTTCCAGCTGGTCGGACTTGAATCTCGCAAGTGCCACCATATTGTTCAGGATATTGAACATAAAGTGCGGACTGATCTGTGAGCGCAGGAAAGTAAGTTCGGTTTTGAGGTGGATGTTTTCCCGTTCCGAATCTTCCCGGTCCTGTTTCATCCGTTGCTGCAGTTCACGGAAACCGATACTGCCTGCAAGGATAAATATGCAGGGGAAAATGTAGAAGAAGATGGCACCAGCGAGCTCCCAGTCCTTGCCCGCTACCAGCAGGGTAAAGGAAAGGTAGTTGAGCAGGAGCAACAGCAGCAGCATGACCATTACCCATAAGAAATAGGCAAGGTATTTTTTACGGAAAATGAACCGGGGAAAAATGAAATAAGCATTAAAATAAAACAGGGCGATCCAGGAAACAATATTGAGGTACCAGTGGATTTCAATATTGCTGAATTCGAACGTGCGCGCATTTCCCATGGCACGGAAAAAAAAGATCGGTGTCAGGAATAAAATCGCCCACAATGCCAGGTGACCGGAAAATACCAGCAGTTTCCTGCTTATGCCTTCGGCTTTCATGCCGGCAAAGTACAGTATTTGACTCCATCGGGCATGGCGGCAGGTTGAAAATGCAATTAAATGGCTGTTTTCTGCTACGACTGACGAATACTGTGCAGGCCGTCAACCAATTCGCAAGCTGCTACCGGGATGAATTCAGCTGATTGTATCAATGGTGAGTACAGCATGCTGACCGGAGTGTACCTGCCGGTGTTCATGTAGATGGGCAACCAGCTACCGGTCCTGCCTGCTGATTCCGGAAGGTTGTTGGTATAATTTTTATGGCGTTAAAAGAAATAACAGGTTATGGCAACATCCGGACAAGGCAGGAAAGGGACTGCGAAAAAATCAGCTGCTGGCACGCATGGCCCTGCAAAGTCATTTGCGAAAAAGAAAACAACAGTCAAAAAGAATACTGCGAGCCAAAAGG
>SDZZ01000824.1 GCA_004173255.1 Chitinophagaceae bacterium
GTCATGGCGGGCCGGTTGAATTTTTCCATTTCCTCTTCTGCCTGAATTTTTTGCAGGTAGAGTCGGGCGATTTTGCTGCGGTAGCGCTTACGTAATGCGGGGTTCTCCCTGCACAGCTGGCGGTAGCTCTTCAGTTTGATTTTGCGTTCGATGAGCTTCGCTTTTACCGCCACCGCTCTCTGCGGGGCAGCGGCTTTGTCGAGTTCCAATACATCCAGTTGGCATTGGATCACAGCCCGTTTTTGCTCCAGGCTGATCAACAACTCGTGGCAGGCATCGGCAGAAGTTGGACAATAACTTCTATCGTACGAGAAACGATCCTTTAATCTTTGTGCGGTTTCCCGGGATTCTTCCTTCGAAAATACTGATTGATAAGGCATTGAAGTGTCGATATGTCCTTTGCCCGGTGCCGCCTTGCGGCGGGAGAATGCTATCCTGTTGTAGGCCGGTCGCTGCGTAGCCACACTGGGCCTTCTTTTTCGTGAAATGCTGGCTGGCTTTGGCAGGCGCCGGGCTATCTGCAGCAGATCGTGCAGGTAATCCCGGGCTATTTGTGGCAGCGGGCGGATGCCCAGCTCTGCCATACTTATCCTGGACCTTGGCAAACCGAGGCTATCCGCTAACTGCTGTTGCGAAATGCCCAGATCCACCCGGATCATCGTCAAAGCTTGTGTAGTACTTGTTTTCATACAACTGATTGTTAATGGGTTAACTCATACAAAATCCTGTCCGCTGCGTACGTGGTTTGTCGGCGAGAGAGCCCCGCACTCCGCAGCGGGTCAGCTTTTGCAAATCGACACATGCAATATGAATATAGGATTTTTTTTGATAACGAGATCTTCTACGAACTAACTGGAGGCTGGATACTAGATGGTGGATACTAGATACTAGAGGCTGGATACTACATACTGGATACTAGATGCTGTTACCAGTTAACTGGTTAACTAGTTAACTGGTAAACTGGTAAACTGGTTCAGTGTTTAACTGGTTAACAGGTAACTATAAATTCACCACGGTGTATTCAATCACTGCCCTCCGGAATACCATGCTCGCATCCGGCCAGGGACCGCTTACGGTTCCAATGTCGAGTACATAGGCGTATAGGCTATTGTTGACAACAGGCAGGAAAATGCTCCCATCTGTGGCGGACCCTTCGCCGCTTACGGCCGCCGAACTAATGCTGGCAATGGTAGTGG
>SDZZ01000295.1 GCA_004173255.1 Chitinophagaceae bacterium
CCGCTGAGGTTGATGGCCAGGATGCCACCGCACTGGGCCAGTGCCTCAATCTGCAATACACCGGGCATAACCGGATTGCCTGGGAAGTGCCCCTGGAAAAACCATTCGTTGTAGGTTACATTTTTAACACCCACGATCTTGGAGTCATCCAGTTCGATTATTTTATCGACCAGCAGGAACGGGAAACGGTGTGGTAATTTTTTTTCAATATAAGAAAGGTCATACACCGGTGGCTGGGTTGGATCATATACCGGTACATCCTTGGTGTGTTTGTTCTTCTTGATATGCTGTTTGATCTTGCGGGCAAACTCCACGTTGGTGCTGTGCCCGGGGCGGTTGGCGATAATACGTCCCTTGATCGGGTAACCGATCAGTGCAAGGTCACCGACAATATCGAGCAGTTTATGTCTTGCCGGTTCATTGGGAAAACGCAGTTCGAGGTTATTGAGGTATCCTTCACTTTTAACCTCGATATTTTCTTTCTTGAAGATCTTTTTGAGGCGGTCCATTTCCGGACCGGTAACGGCTTTGTCCACCACCACAATCGCGTTGTTTACATCACCGCCCTTGATCAGGTTATGTTCATGCAGCATTTCGAGTTCGTGCAGGAAAACGAAGGTGCGGCTCATGGCAATCTCGTGCTTGAAGTCGCTCATCTTCTTCAGCTGTGCGTGCTGTGTGCCGAGTACGGGCGAATTAAAATCGATCAGCGTGGTGATCTGGTATTCGATGGCGGGCATTACCACCATCTCCACACGTTTCTGCTCATCGTAGTGGTAAATATTTTCATCGATGCTGTACCAGATTTTTGCGGCATCCTGTTCTACGATGCCCGCTTCCTCGATCAGTTCAACAAAGGGTTGTGCGCTTCCGTCGAGGATGGGCATTTCGGGTCCGTTAATGCCGATGAGGCAGTTATCGATCCGCATACCGACCAGTGCGGCAAGTACGTGTTCAACAGTGGAAACCCTGGCCCCGTTGGCTTCCAGGGTGGTACCCCGGCTGGTGTCGGTTACAAGGTCACAATCGGCTTTGATGATTGGCTGGTTGGGAAGGTCGATCCGCTGGAACTGGAATCCAAAACCAGGACTTGCCGGCTTCAGGGTGAGATCGGCCATGATACCGGTATGTAACCCGGTTCCCGAGATGCTTACGGCTTCTTTTAACGTATGTTGCTTATCTGGATTAAAACTCATTATTCCGGGTATTTTATAGATGGGCAAAGATAATGGATAGGATGCTGGCGGATTGCGGGAAATAATATAAATTTCAGTACGTATGGAACCAACTGCTGTATACCGGCGCGACCGGGTATCATCGATCGATGTGCTTCGTGGAATTATCATGGTCATCATGGCGCTTGACCATGTACGGGATTTCACCCATATAGTGGGGGTTACGGATAGTCCGACCAACCTGGCCACCACAACCGCACCATTATTTTTTACCCGTTGGATCACGCACTTCTGCGCGCCGTTGTTTGTGTTCCTGTCGGGCATATCGGCTTATCTCAACGGGCAGAAAAAATCAACTGCCCAACTCGCTTCCTTCCTGGTCAAACGCGGTATCTGGCTGGTGCTTGCCGACATATTCATAGTAACACTGGTGATGTCGTTCAATCCGCTTTACAGCTTCATCCTTCTGCAGGTGATCTGGGCAATCGGATGGGGTATGATCATACTGGGACTATTACTCCGCGGGGGTTACCGGCTTGTAGCCGTCATTGGCATTGTGCTTTTCTTCGGGCATAACATAACCGACTATTTCCAGCCACCGGCAAATGGTACGGTTCGAACCATTGTTGAAATTATTTTTAATACTCCGGGAACCATTATTACTTACGGGTCCGGTCGTATTATACTGGTAGCTTATGCAATTATACCGTGGACCGGCGTACTGCTGATGGGTTATGCATTCGGTCGTTTTTTCGGCAAAATGACCAGTCCGGAAAAACGCCGGAAGACCTTGCTGACTGCGGGTTTGCTGATAACAGGCCTGTTTATCCTTTTAAGGCTGGTAAATGAATATGGTGACCCCGCACCATGGTCACGGCAGGGAAGCGGGCTCTTCACTTTCCTTTCCTTCCTGAACGTTACCAAATACCCGCCATCGCTTATGTTCTGTTGTATGACCATCGGGCCCGGACTCATTATCCTTTCCGTGGCTGACCGCTGGAAAGGTCGCCTGCCTGATTTTTTTACAGTGTATGGAAAGGTGCCCTTCTTTTATTTTGTAATGCATTTCCTGCTGATCCATATCATCACCGTTGTGTTGTTTTTTGCAACCGGTCACAGTGTGGCCGAGGCGGCAGACCCTGCATCACCATTCCTGTTCAGGCCGGCAGAATTCGGGTTCCGTTTGAGGATTGTTTACCTGATCTGGATTGCGGTGGTATTACTCATGTATTATCCCTGCAGGTGGTACATGAATTACAAAGCCACCCATGATAAATGGTGGCTGAGTTACGTGTAAGTTGTCATGGTGTAACGATCTTCACCAGCGGGGCGATCCCGGCATCAGATGCCTGCGGCATGACAAGGGAACAAGTACCGCTATAACAGGTATCAGGAATTTTCGCGTTCCGCTGAAAGCTGTTTGACCAGGCTTTCCAGTTCCTTGATCTTCCGCTCCAGGTCAGGAAGTCGACGGCTTACAGCCTGGCTGCGCAATGAAGAGGTATAATCGAATGCCGGTGAGCCGGTCACTGCTTTTCCATCTTCGAGCGATTTTGTAACACCGCTCTGCGCGTTGATCTTGACGCCGTCACCGATCTGCAGGTGGCCTACAATACCTACCTGTCCGCCAATCATCACATGTTTCCCGATCTTGGTACTGCCGCTGATACCGGCCTGTGCAGCAATTACGCTGTTACTTCCAATTTCCACATTGTGGGCGATCTGGATCAGGTTGTCAAGTTTGGCTCCCTTGCGGATGATGGTCGACCCGATAGTGGCGCGGTCAATGGTGCTGTTGCTGCCGATCTCTACGTGGTCTTCCACTACCACGTTCCCGATCTGCGGAACTTTTTTGAACGTACCGTCGGGCTGGGGGGCAAAACCAAACCCGTCACTGCCAATCACGGTTCCGGCATGTACGGTCACATTATTTCCCAGCTGGCAGTTATGATAAATTTTTACACCGGCATTGATCACGGTGTTATCACCGATGGTAACGTTATCGCCGATATAGGTATGGGGAAAAATCTTGCTGTTGTGTCCGATTTTCACGTGCTCGCCCAGGTAGGCGAATGCGCCGATATAAACATTGTCGCCATAACTGGCGCTGGCGGCCACGTAGCTCGGCTGCTGTATGCCTTTGAGCTGTTGTTGCTGCAATTCCTGGTACTTTGCCAGCAGGGTGGCAAACGCGGTGTAGGCATCTTTTACCCGGATCAGTGTGGCGTCGACCGCCTGCTTTGGCTGGAAATCTTCCTGGATGATGATCACTGAAGCTTTTGTGCTGTACAGGTAGTCTTCGTATTTCAGGTTGGCAAGGAAGGTCAGCTGCCCGCCTTTTGCTTCTTCAATTTTGCCAAAAGAACCAACGGATGCATCTGCATTGCCATCCAGTTTCCCGTTTATGATGAGTGCTATCTGTGAAGCAGTGAACGTCATATAGTGCTGTTTATCTCCAGTAACAAATGTAATGTTTTTTAATGGTGCTGTTGAGGCTCTGCTGGATCAGCGCGTGGTCGACCTTTGAAATATCCTTCACGCTGCCATCCCTGAAAAGGATATTGATGCGTTCATCGCGGGGATCATACGTGGTATTGCTTGCTACGCCGGTAAAGACAAAATAACTGGTTTCCTGCAGGCTGATCTCGAGCTGGTCGGCCAGTTCCAGTTGTTTCTGCTCCACAAACCGTTCATCGAACGGATCGGCCTGCAGCGTGGTTTTGAATAGTTGCCGGTCGATCAGCGCACGGCACAGCAGCCGGAGTATTTTGTCCTTGTGCCAGCACCAGTTCTTGATGGTCGACATTACATCATGGTCATCGAGCCGGCAGAAGATGACCAGGTTGCTGCGGATGTTCTGGTAGTCGCCCGGGTTCTTCAGCATATTATCCAGCACCTGCGAAGCCGCGTCCAGTGGCTCGCCTGCAGCCATCATCTCTTTGGCACGGCGGATAATTTTTACGAGCATCATCTCGGCACCGATCACTGTTTTATGCAGGTACACCTGCCAGTACATCAGCCGCCGCGATACCAGGAATTTCTCAATCGAGTAAATACCTTTTTCCTCCACCATCAGTTCACCGTCCTTAACCGTAAGCATTTTGATGATGCGGTCGTAACCGATCACCCCTTCTGCCACACCGGTAAAAAAGCTGTCGCGGTTCAGGTAGTCCATCCGGTCCACATCCAGCTGTCCCGATACCAGCTGGTGTAAAAAACGTTTCGGGTATTTGTTGGTGAAAATGCTGATCGCCGTTGCAAGCTTCCCGTTGAAATCCTCGTTGAGCGATTCCATGATCATCAGCGAGATTGCTTCATGGCTGATACCGGGTACCAGTTCATGTTCGAGGGCATGCGAGAACGGCCCGTGACCGGTATCGTGCAGCAGGATAGCAATCTTTGCACCCAGTTCTTCCTCCGCCGTAATCTCAAACCCTTTATTCTTCAGCTCGCTGAGTGCGGTACACATGAGGTGATACGCGCCGAGTGAATGATGCAGCCTTGAATGCATGGCGCCGGGGTACACGAGATGGGCGAAAGCCATCTGGTGGATATTCCGCAGGCGCTGGTAAAAAGGATGGGAGATTACCTGCAGGATTAACGGGTGGTCAATCGTTATGAAACCGTATACGGGATCATTGATGATCTTGCGGACAGCCTTCATTGTTGTGTTTTTGTTAAAGCATGGATTCCTTTGCGGAAGCCGGTACCGCACAGGTTGCAAAAGTACAGATGCTGGGTTGAAAAAGCTATTTTTGACGATTCCCGGTTGCGATCCTTCGCTCCGTTCAGGATCACAAATTTTATACTAATGGCGATACCAAAAATTATATGGGTGGATGATGAGATTGAAAGTCTCCAGTCCCAGAAAATGTTCCTTGAAAACAAGGGTTATGAAGTGACCACTTTTACCAATGGGTTTGATGCAATCGACTATGTGAAAGACAACCTGGTGGATGTAGTGCTGATCGATGAAAGCATGCCGGGTATCACCGGGCTGGAAACACTGGCAAAGATCAAGGAGATCAACCAGTCGCTCCCCGTGGTGCTCATTACCAAGAATGAAACGGAGAACCTGATGGATGAAGCGATCGGTTCGCAGATCAGCGATTACCTGATTAAACCGGTAAACCCCAACCAGGTTTGGCTGAGCCTCAAAAAGATAATCGATAACCGCCGGCTTGTTGCAGAAAAAACAACTACGGCTTACCAGCAGCAGTTCCGTAACCTGTTCATGGCCCTCAACAGCAATCCCGATTACAACGAGTGGATGGACATTTATAAAAAACTGGTGTACTGGGAACTGGAGATGCAGAAGAGTGACAGCCCGGAAATGCAGGAAGTGTTACAGAGCCAGAAGGGCGAAGCCAACACCGAGTTTTTCAAATTTGTATCGCGTAATTATGCCAGCTGGGTAGACCCGAAAAGCAGCAATGGTCCCGTAATGAGCCATACGTTGCTGAAGCAGAAAGTACTGCCGCACCTGGAGAAAGGAACGCCACTTTTTTTTATCCTGATCGACAACCTCCGGTTTGACCAGTGGAAAGCGATCCAGCCCATTTTTGCAGAAAGCTTCCGGATACTGGAGGAAGACAGTTTTTACAGCATCCTGCCAACGGCTACGCAATATG
>SDZZ01000825.1 GCA_004173255.1 Chitinophagaceae bacterium
GCGTATGAAGCCAAGCTGGTTGCGCCGGAGTAATTTCTCATCGAACAGGTCCTTGTGGAACTGGATGGTTACTTCGGTGAACTGCTCGCCATCGTATTTGTGGGTCTGCCATACATGTGGCAGGTTGCTCCCTATCAGTACCAATTCCATTTCACCTATTTCACTGATATGGTCGCCAACAACCCGTCTTGCCCCCTTTGCATTACTGATAAAATTGAGTTCCATTTCCTCATGTGAATGCAGGGGGAAATCAAAATCCGACTTGATGCGGGTGAAAATGGTAAAACAGTCGTGTTGGGTCAGCGGGGTTATTTCCCGCAGGATGTTTTCGCGCATGGTTGAATGATAACTGGATGTCGGTTGAAATAGTATTACAAGCCGGTTCGGAATAAAACCCTCGATTTCCCTCAGTGCTGCAGCTTTAAGCCTTAAAGTGTGACGGCCTCTTTCAAATGTAAAGGAAAAATACAATTATTGGTTAATAAAGTATCAGCATGGTGAGGGTCTGTAAGATAGCTTTGGACGAAGGCAAAACCAGCGACTCCTTATTCCCTCAAGATAGTTTTGAGCTAAGCAAGCGATGGTTGCAGACTGGAAGGCCAGCTGCAACCAGTTTTTTGTATTTTGAAGTTCACTAAACAATTTTTATGACCATGTTTCGCACCCACCGCATAAATAGGCGCCGTGCCGATAGGCGACCTTTTCTTTTCTCCACGCAAATAATTGCGGCAATCCTATGTATGTCACTTTTTGTATCCTGCCACCAGGCGGATAGCATTGTGACCAACATGCCTGCATCAGGTGAAGCGCAGAAAGATTCGGTGGAAAATCTTTTCAATGCATTCAACGCGCACGACTGGCCAAAATTTGCCAGCTACTACAACGACACCGCCAGTTTCCTCGATCCGGAATTTGGTAACAGTTATGTGAAAAAAACCCGCCAGGAGACGATCGCAAAATACAGCGGCATGTCGCAGCTATTTCCCGATATCAAAGATTCACTGACCAACCTTTTTGCAAACGGGGAATCAGTAGCGGCCGAATTTATTTCCAGTGGTACCGCGCCGGATGGAACAAGGTGGATGCTGCCGATTGTAACGGTGTTTACATTCAGGGATGGAAAAATTATCCGGGATGCCACCTACTATGATATCGCGCTGCCGGATGCTGCGCCTTGACTGGTGATTGCTATCC
>SDZZ01000826.1 GCA_004173255.1 Chitinophagaceae bacterium
TTGGCCATTTCTGGAAAACCGAGTTTTTCGTAATACGATTGTGTTCGTTGTCTCGCCTCGGAAAGCTGGTCGAGCCTGTAAAATGGCGTGTCGATTATGTGAATTTCGCCGTCGTTGCCGAGCAATTCCATCGCGCGATCTAAAATGGCTGCAGCATTTTTGAAATATTGAACAGCCGTTTAACAATCAGGTGAATCACTTCACCTTCCACCTGCACTGTGCCTTCCGCCATAATGAGCCGGCTTTGCAGGATCTCTTTCCGGTATTCCTCAAACAGGTTTTTAAAGATCACCAGGTTGGCAAAACCGGTCTCGTCTTCAATGGTCATAAAACATACGCCGCCAGCCGTTCCGGGCCTCTGTCGAACCAGTACCAGCCCGGCTACTTTTACATAAGCACCATTTTTCAGCGAGGATAATTGTTGCGTGGAAATTATATGCAACTGGCTTAATTTTTCGCGGACAAAACTGACCGGGTGCGCTTTCAGCGACAATGAAGTAGTGGCATAATCATGCACCACATGTTCGGCATTGCTCATGGCAGGCAAGCTAACATTTTCATTGGCTGCATCTGCCGCAGGCTGACCTGCAAACATTTCTACCGGGCGATCTTTGGTGGAGACTTCCCATAAAGCTTCCCGACGATCAAGCCCGATCGACCTGAAAGCATCTGCATCCGCGAGTCGCTCCAGCGCAGCTTCCGGAACCTTATGATCGCGCAGCGCATTGATATTGGTATAGCTTTGTTTTCTTCCTTCCAGTAAACACGCAATATCTTCCAGTCGCAAACCTTTCACCTGGCGGAAGCCAAGGCGTAAGGCACAATATTTACCGGCAATCTCTTCCAGTTTATTATCCCATTCAGAAAAATTAATGTCCACCGGCCGCACTTCCACGCCATGTTTTCGCGCATCAATAATGAGTTGCGCGGGCTGATAAAAGCCCATGGGCATACTATTGAGCAAGGCACCCGCAAATACATCCGGGTAATAACATTTCAGCCAGCTGGATACATACACCAGCAAGGCAAAACTGGCAGCATGACTTTCAGGAAAACCATAACTGCCAAAACCTTCCAGCTGCCGGAAAACCCGTTTTGCATATTCTTCGGAATAGCCACGTTGCGTCATACCATCAATGAGTTTCTTTTCAAATGTTGATACCAGTCCTTTCACTTTAAAAGTGGCCATACT
>SDZZ01000827.1 GCA_004173255.1 Chitinophagaceae bacterium
GATATCAATACCGAGCATGCCGATAGCCAGGGATGATTTTAATCCTTCCTGGATCCGTTCTTCCATTACTTTGGCCGAACGGATGGCATCTTTCAGCTTTGTTTCCTGGATAAATGAAGAGGTTGCGGTCTGAGCAGCGTTGATGATACGCTGGTTCAACTTCTCGATATCGTTCTTTTTATACTGCCCGGTATCATTTACAGTAAAATCGAGCACATCGGCCAGTGTTTTCGGATTATTGATCTTGTAGCTGATCTGCCCCTGGATGGTTACCACCTGGTAATCGCTTGTTGATTCGCTGAAAATGAACGGCAGGTCGTTACTCCCCATCGGGATGGCCACAATGGAACTGCTTGGCTCAAAATAGAAAAAAGAAAGGCCCCGCCCCTCGCGTTTGACCGACCCGTTCCGGAAATGAAGGACATAGGTCATCGAGTCGAACTTAATGTGTTTGATGCCAAACATGTATGTATGGATTTTGCTGGTAAATCCGGCATTGGTTCCGGGTGGGCTAATGTAAGCAGGATTTTGGGAAAATCAAGGTGCCCGTACTTCTTTTGCAACGGATTGTAGGTTATGTTTGTCATTGCTTCAAACCCTTACCAATGAACGTTCGCCTGATCCCTTTTTCCCTTTTCATTTGTATAGCAGTCGCCTTTGCCGGTTGCGGCAAACAAGCCACGGGTTGCGAGAACCCCTCCTTGAAAGGAAGGATCATTGGCTATAATCCCTGCGCTTATTTTTCCCCTGATAATGACAACCAGACTGCTGGTGTAGTCATTGAAGTTGACCACAACAGTTATAAGGACACCATTCTCACTTACAGCGTGCCCGCCAGGCAGTGAATTTCCCGCAGGTAAATGAATTCGATGCCATGGACGGGGATTATTTATACGATGGGCAGGTCCAGGACCAGCTGAAAGTGGTCTTTAATGTGATGACGCTGCCAGTTCCCACCGATCTTGTCTGCCCACATAACATCAACCTGTCTGCCTTTGATCAGGCGACCCATAACAAGGAGACGTTTGTTGTGTGCCTGCGGCCTGAATGATCAGTTGCGTCCGGTTATACGGGCATGGCAACCCTCTTTCAGGCGATAAGATCATAACCCCAGTTTCTCTTCATAGGCGCTGCAGGACTCATACGTTTTGCTGTAGGAAGTCGCCCTGGTGCAGGTTGTAGCACAATTGG
>SDZZ01000828.1 GCA_004173255.1 Chitinophagaceae bacterium
GAATTCTGCGATGCCCTCCGGGGCCGGATTACGGTGTTTGCCGGGGCAACAGGGCCGGCAGAACGCCAGGCGGCAGGTCAGGAAATTTTTTATGCACTGAATGATTTCATTGCCTTCAACCTGTACCACATGAACCGGGAAGAAACAGTTTTCCTTCCGTTGCTCTGGAAACATTTCAGTGATGTCGAAATACTTGCCATGCAACAGCAGATTGTGGCGGCAGTGGACCCTTCATTCCTGATGGCGCAGAGCCGGTGGATCATGCGTAGCATCAGCAACCAGGAACTCCGCCAGTGGCTGTCCGGCATACGTCGCGGCGCGCCCGACCACGTATACCAGGGATTTGTGAAAATGGCACTGGAGGAAATCGGTGAACGAAGATTTGCGGAACTGGCCCTCTGACATCAACAGGTGTTACCAAAACAAAAGACCATTGAACGTTTCAATGGTCTTTTTTCGTCGGTTGATCATGGTGGATCCGTTAAACAGGTTGTCAGGATTTAAGGACCTGCAATAATATTTTCCAACCATTGGCCGTATGTCCCCACACCCGCAGGAAATTTTCTTTCCGGCCGTTCACCTCGGCATATCCATACACATATCCAAGGTCCTTTGCAATGCTCAATCCCGATTTCACCGATGTATATTTAACAGTTTCGGGTATTTGGTCAAGCGCTGCAAGTATGGCTGTTTCGCTGGTAAGTGCCGGCAATCCATCTATATTGAACCAGCTATCGGGCCGCAGGAAAGCGGTATAGGTTTGGTTTCCGCTTTTCGCAAGCGCCATATTCAGTTCGGCTTCCAGTGTGCCGATCGTCCGGCTACTTGTATCCGGCGTCAATCCCATGATGATACGTGGCTCAATTGTCTGCAGACTGGTATTCCTGGTATCCGCTCCGAGGTCGGCCAGGAACTTCCATTCGCCGTTTTTATTTTTTAACCAGATGGTATTAAAATGACCCGATCCGCTGATGGTATCGCCCGCCGAAGGCCGGAAAGTAAAAGGGCCGGTGTTAAAGGCCAGGTCACCGGAAGAAGACATGCAGGTCAGCGCAGGCGCCCATTCCAGCAGTCCACTGATTTCCGGCACTGCATTCCAGCTTGCCATGGCGTTGGCAATTTTCCCATTGGCGAACACTACCGCGCTGCTGTCTGCATAATGGAGGAAGGCCTTTTTGATGGACTGGTCC
>SDZZ01000296.1 GCA_004173255.1 Chitinophagaceae bacterium
TTTTTTCGGACCGGGCCAGCCCGGCATTGCCGCGCTTTAAAAAAAGTATTACAGTAAGCCCTTCGTGCTGGGCAGGTAATTACTGAAAGGGTCTTTCTTTACTGCCATGCGGATGGCTTTCGCAAAGGCTTTAAAAATTGCTTCAATCTTGTGATGTTCATTGTCCCCGCTGCAACTGATGTTCAGGTTACACCTGGCCGCATCGCTGAATGACTTGAAGAAATGGAAAAACATTTCAGTGGGCATTTCCCCTATTTTTTCCCGGGTAAATGAAGCATCCCACACGATCCAGCTTCTGCCGCCGAAGTCGATCAGCACTTTTGCTTCGGCATCATCCATCGGCAGTGCAAACCCGTACCGTTCCATGCCCGATTTATCTTTCAACGCTTCGGCAAATGCCTCACCCAGTGCGATGCCGGTGTCTTCAATGGTATGATGTTCGTCAATGTGCAGGTCTCCCTTCACCTGGATGGACAGGTCCAGTTTTCCATGCCGCGCTATCTGTTCCAGCATATGGTCGAAGAACCCGATGCCGGTGTGGATGTCGGCCTTACCAGTGCCATCCATATTCACACCGACGCTGATTTTTGTTTCATTCGTGTTACGTTCATGGGTAACGGCCCGCTGTCCGTTCTTCAGGAAAGCATAGATATCGTTCCAGTCGTCCGTTGCCAGTACGATCACGTCTTTATATGTTTCTTCCTGTTCCGCTGTAAGCGGCAGGAACGGCGATTTGATCAGGATCCCCTTTACGCCCAGGTTTACTGCCAGCTGCATGTCGGTCCACCGGTCGCCGACCATGTAGGAGTTTGCAAGATCATATTTATCCCTGTCAAAAAAATGTGTCAGCAACCCGGTGCCGGGTTTACGGGTAGGCTGGTTGTCTTTTTCCCAGGTGCGGTCAATGTGGATTTCGTCGAACACAAACCCTTCAGTTTCCAGCGTGCGGACCATCAGGTCCTGGTAGGGCTGGAAAGTATTTTCCGGGAAAACATCGGTACCCAACCCGTCCTGGTTGGTGATAAGCACCTTGTAAAAATCCAGCGAAGCCACCCGGCTGAGTGCGCCGATGACATGCTTCATAAAATGGATCTTTTCGATACTGTCAAGCTGGTAGTCGGGTGGCTGCTCTTTAAAGATGACACCGTCACGGTCGAGGAATAGAACTTTTCTTGCCATGTTATTCAGTTGGAGTGCGAAGCGGTTTTGAATTGTTTCATAAATGCAATGAAGGCATCAACCAGCCGGGTGTTCTCGGTCTCGGTGCCGACAGTAATACGCAGGCAGTCACCTGCCCATTGTACATTGCTGCGATTGCGGACGATGATTCCCTGTTTAACCAGGAAATGGTAAACATCAGTTGCGTTACGTACTTTGGCCAGGATAAAATTGGCATCGGACGGGTATACTTTTTCAATAAGGGGCATCTGTTCCAGCACATCGACCAGTTCATCCCGCATGGCTACAATTTCCTGGATCATATCATTGACCTGCCCTACTTCCTGCAGGGCTTTCAGTGCCAGCTCCTGTGTGGGCTGGTTGATATTGTAAGGTGGTTTTACCTTATCGAGAATGGATACAATGCCTTCGGAGGCAAACGCCATACCCAGCCGCAGGCCGGCCAGTCCCCAGGCCTTGCTGAATGTCTGCATCACCACCAGGTTATCATAATCTTTCAGTTCGCCCGTAAGCGATCGCTGGCGGGAAAAATTGATGTATGCTTCGTCGACCACCACCAGTCCGCCGAAATTGTTCAGCAGCAGCTCCACGTCACTGTACTTCATGCTGTTGCCGGTTGGATTATTGGGAGAACAGATCCAGATAATGCGGGTGTCGTCATCCACCAGGCTTTCGATTTTTTCAACATCGAGCTGGAAAGCGCGTGTCAGTGGAGCTTCGCGCATTTCGATATCATTGATACCTGCACTCACCTCGTACATACCATAGGTTGGCGGACATACGATTACATTGCTTTTACCCGGTTCACAGAAACTGCGGTACAACAGGTCGATGCATTCATCGCTGCCATGCCCGATAAAAATCTGGGAGGCGGGCACCTGTTTGATGGCGCTGATCGCTTCTTTCAGTGCTACCTGGTGCGGGTCGGGATACCGGTTATACCATTTGGTGAGTGGTGAGCCCAGGCTGTTTTCATTCGCATCCAGATATACCTCCGCCTTGCCCTGGAATTCATCCCGGGCAGAGGAGTAAGCTTTCAGCTTTTTTATATTTTCCCTGGTGATTTTATTGAGGTCCATGTCTTTGTATTATGTCCGTTAGTGTTGAGGTGCAGGGAGGTTATTTAAGTTCGTTCAGACGGATGGTAACTGCGTTGGCATGCGCGTCGAGTCCTTCTGCCCTGGCCATCACTTCCACGGTGCGCCCGATGTTCTTCAATCCTTCCCTGGTCAGTTGCTGGTAGGTAATTTTTTTTACGAAGGAATCAACGCTTACACCGCTATACGCCCTTGCTGCCGCGTTGGTGGGCAATGTGTGGTTGGTGCCGCTGGCGTAGTCGCCTACGGATTCGGGCGAATAATGCCCAAGGAACACCGAGCCTGCGTTCAGCACGCGGTCGGCCAGGAATTCAAACTGGTCCATCGCAATGATCAGGTGTTCTGCCGCGTATTGATTTACCAGGTCCATCGCTTCCTCGATGTTATCCAGTACAATGGCCCGGCTTTTTTCCAGCGCTGCCGTAGCAAATCCTTTTCTGCCCAGTGTTTCCAGCTGCGTGTTCACTTCTGCAATCACTTTTGCGGCCAGTTCGGCCGATGTGGTGACCAGCAGTACCTGGCTATCGGCACCATGTTCTGCCTGTGAAAGGAGGTCGGCCGCAACAAAGGACGGATTGGCCGTTTCATCCGCAAGCACACATACTTCGCTGGGGCCGGCGGGCATATCGATGGCCACCGCCTGCTGCACCATTGCCTTGGCACAGTTGACGTACTGGTTACCCGGACCAAAGATTTTATACACCGAGGGAATGGTTTCCGTGCCATACGCCATGGCGGCAATGGCTTGTGCACCGCCCGTTTTATAGACATGGCTGATGCCTGCCACTGACGCTGCAAATAATACGGCAGGATGCACCTGGCCGTCTTTCTGTGGCGGCGTGCACAGGACAATCTCCCTTGAACCTGCAATTTTTGCCGGCACCGCAAGCATCAGTACAGTCGAGAACAACGGGGCGTTGCCGCCCGGGATGTAAAGACCCACCCGGTCGATGGCCACCGACCTTCTCCAGCACCATACGCCGGGCATGGTTTCTATGCGATCTTCCCTTGTTTTCTGCGCTATGTGGAACCGGTAAATATTCTGGTGGGCCACCTGGATGGCTGCCTTCAGTGAATCGTCCAGAAGGGATTCGGCCGCAGCAAATTCTTCGGGGGTTACCGCCAGGTGTTCAATAGTTACCCCGTCATATTCGCTGGTCAGCGCTTTTAATGCCGTGTCACCACCCGTACGCACGCGTTCGATCACTGTGCCGACGACTGACTGCAACTGGCCGGCGTCGAAGACCGGCCTGGCCAGTAATTGTTCCCAGGATCCGCGTGCAGGGTTATTGATTATTGTCATATTCTTTCAGCTAGTCTTATTAAATAATTGCCGGTTGCCTTATCAGAGGATCATCTTTTCAATTGGCACTACCAGTATGCCCTGGGCACCGGCTGCCTTCAGTTGCTGGATGATATTCCAGAAATCATTTTCGTCGATCACGCTATGCACGCTGCTCCATCCGGAAGTGGCCAGCGGCAGTACGGTCGGGCTTTTCATACCTGGCAACAGTCCGATGATCTGGTCCAGCTTGTCATTGGGTGCATTCAGCAGGATATATTTATTGTTCCTCGCCTGGCGTACGGAGCGGAGCCTGAACAGCAGTTGTTCAAGGATAGCCATTTTTTCGGCACCTAGTTGGTTATGCCGGATCAGCACCGCTTGGGAATGCAGGATAGTTTCTGCTTCTTTCAGGCCGTTGGTCAGCAGGGTGGATCCGCTGCTTACCAGGTCGCAGATGGCTTCCGCCAGCCCGATTCCCGGTGCTATTTCCACACTGCCGCTGATCTCGTGGATTTCGGCCGTGATGTTTTCCCGGTCAAGGAATTGCTGCAGGATCACGGGGTAACTGGTGGCGATCCGTTTGCCCTGCAGGGCGGCGCGGCTATATTCATCATTGCGGCCAACGGCCAGCGACAACCGGCATTTGCCAAAACCCAGTTGTTCGAGAACCTGCACGTCTTTTTGTTTTTCGTACACTACATTTTCCCCGACAATACCTATATCGGCAACTGCATCTTCCACGTACTGCGGAATATCGTCGTCGCGCAGGAAGTAGACTTCGAGCGGGAAGTTGGAGCTGGTCGATTTTAGTTTGTTCCCCCCGTTGGACAGGTCAATGCCACATTCCTTGAGTAAGCGGAGTGAATCTTCCGAAAGCCTGCCTGATTTCTGGATCGCTATTTTGAGTTTCATGTTTATCCCGGGATGCCCCTTCGTTTTTTGCAATAAAAAAGGCCTACCTGCTGGTAAGCCCTGAAAAAGTTATTTATGTCGGATACTACATAATACCATCACAGCCTACCGCTTGTGTAAGATGATGATGATGGATATGCAGGTTATTATTCATGTTTCGTTTGTTGCTGCAAAAATAACCCCCTTTTTTAAACGGCAAAATAAAATTTACCGCGGGGCGACCCTTTACAATCTGTTAATCATAGCTAAAAATAAAAGAATGTTGATAAATACCTCTTTAGGGTATTGCACGGGAAAGAAATGGACTGTAATATTGCACTGGTTTTTCATAGGATATTGGATTTTAAAACGGGGCTGGATTTCTATCCGGGCCCTTTTTTTTTATATGAACGAAAAACAACTCAAAGGGCTGGGTAAAGTAATCAGCCTTGTCCTCCGCCACAAACCTGAAGTGATTGGCATTACCCTCGACAAAAACGGCTGGACCAGGGTTGAATCCCTGCTTGAAAAAATGAACAGCGCGGGCTTTCCCATAACCCGGGAGCAACTACACCTCGTTGTCGAAACAAATAACAAAAAAAGATTCCTGCTTAGCGAAGATGGCATCCTCATTCGGGCCAGCCAGGGTCATAGCGTAAATATTGACCTGGAACTGGCACCTGCTATTCCACCACCGGTCCTGTTCCATGGCACGGCCATTAAAAACTTAATGTCCATCCGGCAACAGGGACTGATCAGCGGAACCCGGCTTCACGTCCATCTAAGTGACAATGAAAACACCGCCCGCGAAGTTGGCTCGCGGCACGGCAGTCCGGTAGTGCTTCAGGTTAATGCCCGGAAGATGCACGAAGCGGGGCATCCCTTCTTTCTCTCCGATAACAAAGTCTGGCTGACAGGCAGTGTGGATCCCGCTTTCCTGGTGTTTCCCTGAAGACATGACCAGGGCTGTTGCCACCATTGGGCACAACCAACTGTTAGTATCTCCGTAATTTTAACATTAAAATCGGGTAAATTATCTCTTGTCACACAATAACGGGCGCACTATGTTTGCATCAGAAGTTGATTGATACATAATCAATCTGTCCAATATCCAAAACCGAAAGACCTGACATCCAAATCCAAAAAACCAACCGGTACCAACCGTTTTTAAAATCCAATATCGGTCAGCTTCTAATTTTTTTTTACCGTCCAGTATTTAAAAAATTTAAACCACTACGATTCTTCGTGGTGGTTTTTTTTTATGCATTTGATGATGGAATGACCGGATGAAGGAACGAGGGCATACCTGGAAA
>SDZZ01000829.1 GCA_004173255.1 Chitinophagaceae bacterium
GTCTTATGTTCGTTCACGTGACAGTTTTCGCAGTAGCCTTTTTGCTGACCCGGAAAGATAAACTGCTTTCCGTATTTCGGCGGCTTGGTCGGCAGCACGATGTCTTTGGTCGGCTTATGACATTCCACACATTTTTGAGCAAATTTTTCGTGCGCGCCTGTCAACTTAAAATCGGTCTGCGCGTGATCGAATTCGTTAATCTTATCGAAACCATTTGGAGTATGGCAGCTGGCGCAGGAGCGTTTCACATACTCTTCTTTAAACTGCTTCTTATGAACGGTCGCGTGGCAGTTGGCACAAAGGTTAGCATCCGCCGCCCGACTAAACTTAAACAAGTGGGCGGGTTTCGCCACTTTGATGCCAGGGATATTCTGTTTCGTCGGCACGTGACAGGACCAGCAGTTCTGCACCGTTTTATGTTTACCAATCAGTTTGAAACCTGTCGTATCGTGATCGAAAGGCAATCTTGGATCAAACTTTGTGGTTGAGTGGCAGCTGGCACAGGATTTTTCCTGAGTCGCTGGCAAAAACTGATTCTTGTGCGGACCGTTGTGACAATCCACGCAGAAGTTTTTGGTCGGGCTCGGAAATTTATACTGCTCTTGACCGTTCACCTGGTGGCAGGTCTTGCAGGACAATTTCTGATGCGATCCTGTCAGTGGGAATCGAGTCTTCGAGTGAAAGCTGGGGTTCGAAGCGATCTGTCCCTGCATATTCTGAACGTCCCAACCCTCGGTGCTATGGCACTGGGCGCAGGGGATTCCCTTAAACCGATTATGAAATTCTTTGGGATGCGGAGACTTGTGACAGGTCTCGCAGGTCTTGGCCGGAATCGTCTTGAAGAAATACGTTCTAAGCGTGTTCGGCATTTTTTCAACACGTTTGCCGCCGATCGCTTTATGACAATCAAAACATTGGTTCTTTACGTGTTTGCCGGTGATGGGAAACCGGGCCTGAGTGTTGTGATCAAACTTGAGGTTTGATTTCCAGGCGATCTCAGTGTGACAGGTCGCACAGTTTTGGAGTGGAGTTGGAAGTTTATCCGCCACTTCTTTACCAAAACCATGAAAGTCGCTGTGACAGCTCGCACATGTTTTCTGAACGCCGGTAAATTTGAAGTTTGCGAGCGCTTTGCCTTGGTTGCCATCCTTGTGACAGTCCATGCATTGAATCTGAGCATGTTTGCC
>SDZZ01000297.1 GCA_004173255.1 Chitinophagaceae bacterium
TGAACAGGGTGACCACCGGACCTGGGAGGATTTCCTGGTAGTGGGCGTCGGGGCATCGGCTGGTGGAGTGGAGGCGCTGCGCGAATTCTTCAGCAATGTTGACGTCTCTGTCCCGATTGCATATGTTGTCATCCTGCACCTGTCCCCCAATCACGATAGCCAGCTCGCCGAAATCCTGCAGTTAGTGACCCGGATGCCGATTAAGCAGGTAAACAATGATGTTCGGCTGGAGCCCGGATATGTGTATGTTGTCCCGCCTAACAGGAGCCTCACCATTCAACAGCAGACAATTACCGTTGCGCCTATCGAGAGTATCGAAGAACGCAGGGCCCCGGTTGATATATTTTTCCGTTCGCTGGCGGAATCCTTCGGTCCGCGTGCCATCGGGGTTATCCTTTCCGGTACCGGCGCCAACGGTTCCATGGGGATCAAACGACTGAAGGAGAATGGCGGTATCATACTGGTGCAGGACCCCGTAGAAGCCCAGTTTGACGAAATGCCCAGGAATACTATTGAAACCGGGCTGGCAGATGCAATACTGCACGTTGCCAAAATTCCGTCAAGGATTATTTCCTACAGCAAAAGAATTGCAACACCGGCCGTGAACCAGGTGCTGCTGAAACAGGACTTTGAACCGTCCGAACACCTCCGCAATATATTCCTTGAATTAAGGGTCCGCACCGGTCACGATTTCTCCAATTACAAAAAAGCAACCATACTCCGGCGCATTGAGCGGCGCATGAATGTGCGCAACCTTTCCAGCCTGGAGGATTATGCCCTTTTCATAAAAAATGAACCCGACGAGGCACCCGCTTTATTAAAGGACCTGCTGATCTCGGTGACCAATTTCTTCAGGGACAAGGAGGCATTTCTTTTCCTGGAAAAAGAAATTATACCTGCAATCATCAGGGGCAAAACATCAGCTGAAACTGTTCGTGTATGGGTCGCAGGCTGCGCTACCGGGGAAGAGGCTTATTCCATCGCAATGCTGTTATCTGAACAGCTGGCAGGGAACACGGATGCACCCCAGGTTCAGATTTTTGCAACCGACATCGATAACGACGCCATCGCGATGGCACGGGATGGTGTATACACTATCAATGACGCTGCCGATGTGTCGCCCGAACGGCTGCTGCAATTTTTTACCAGGGAGGGGGACGACTACCGGATCTGTCGCGAACTGCGGGAAATGATCCTGTTCGCCAATCATAACCTGATCAAGGATCCACCCTTTTCACATCTTGACCTGGCTACCTGCCGCAACCTGCTTATTTACCTCAACCACACGGCGCAGAAAAGAGTAATGGATACCCTTCACTTTGCGCTTACCCCCGGACGATACCTTTTTATCGGATCTTCTGAATCGATCGACGGTTCGTCCGACCTGTACCTGCCGGTTGCAAAAGAATTCCATATTTACCAGAGCAGGGCAGTTGTGTCCAGGCCATTCCCTGTGCCGGACAAATTTCCCTCCCATTACCCTGCCGAAGTCAGTATTGAAAACATCCATGCCCCTAAGAAATCGGCCAGTACGCGCCTCACCTATAACGAACTTCACCAGCGCCTGCTGGAACAGTATGCCCCGCCATCCATCGTGGTGAACCAGGACTTTGATATCGTCCATGTTTCAGAAAAGGCCGGGAAATACATGCAGATTCTCGGGGGCGAACCGTCGAACAATATCCTGAAACTGATCCGCCCCGAGCTGCGGCTCGAACTGCGCAGTGCCCTGTACCAGGCCACCCGGCAGCAGAAAAACCTCGAGGTACGTAACCTCAAACTAAAGGATACAACAGAATTGGTAGACATCCATGTGCGACCGGTATTCAAGAGCGATGAGATTGCACAGGGCTTTATCCTGGTGGTGATAGACGACTCAAAAGGCAAAACCGGCGAAGACGTTATTCCCGGCGTCACGGGCCCTAATCCTATTGCCGAACACCTCGAAGACGAACTGGAAAGATCCAAGGTGCAACTTCGCAGCTCCGTGGAGCAATATGAGGTGCAGACGGAAGAATTGAAAGCTTCAAATGAGGAGCTGCAGGCAATGAATGAAGAACTACGTTCGGCAGCCGAGGAACTGGAAACAAGTAAGGAGGAATTGCAATCAATCAATGAAGAACTTCTCACGGTCAACCAGGAACTGAAAGTAAAAATCGAAGAACTGTTCCAGTCAAACAACAATTTCCACAACCTGATCAACTCGACAGATATAGGAACGATCTTCCTTGACAGGGCCTTCCGCGTAAACCTGTTTACCCCAACGGTGCGGCAGATTTTTAACCTGATCAATAATGATATCGGTCGTCCGCTCAGCGATATTTCCAGCAAACTGAAAGACCAGAATGTAATCAGCGACGCAGCACTGGTGATGGAACGACTGATGACAGTTGAACGCGAGGTGGTCACTTTTGACGGTGAATATTTTATGATGCGCCTGCTCCCCTACCGCACGGCCGAAGATCATATCAATGGGGTGGTAATTACTTTTGTCAACATCAGCAAGCTGAAGGAATCGGAACAGAAAGTACGTCATTCAGCAGAGCAGCAGGGATTCCTGCTCAGGCTCGGTGACGAGATAAACAAACTGCAGGACCCTGACCTGATCATCGAAAAGGCACTCCAATCCATACACCCCGAACTGAAGGCCGCCCGCGTGGCTTTCGGGGAGTTCAGCGAGAACTGGAAGAAAACCGAAGTCCGGCAAGTCTTTCCCGTGACTCACCAGGCGGACGATGATAAACAACACATCATAAAAAACCTCGACGAGATCAATATAAGCCGGCTCACTGCGCGTCACGAGGGACCGGTTCTGGTAAATAAAGACCAGGGCCATCCCCTCCTCATTATCCCGCTCCGTAGCGACGGAAACCTCAAAGCCTACTTTTACCTGGAGACAACCGGTGATACCCCTTCTTCCGACACTGACCTCCTGTTTTATCGCGAAGTAGGCGAACGATGCTGGACTACTATCCAGAAAGTTAAAAGTGAGCGGTCGGTTCGCCGGAATGAAGAGCACATGAATTTTGTAATGGAAAGTATTGCGGACTACGCCATCATTACAACGGATGGGTCAGGTAAAATCAGCGGATGGAATACCGGTGCCGAAAATATGTTTGGTTACACTTCCGGTGAAGCCATGGGCGAAAACTTTGCGATGATTTTTACACCGGAAGACAGGGCCGCCGGCATCCCGCTGAAAGAAGTGGAAACTGCTATGGCAGTAGGAAGGGCCGATGATGAACGCTGGCACCTGCGCAAGGACAATACGAGATTTTATGTGTCCGGGGTGACCAACCGGCTGATGCATGGAATGGAAGGCATGGTTAAAATTGCCCGCGACAGGACCGCCGAAAAATTACTGGAACAACAGAAGGACCAGTTCCTCGGCATCGCAAGCCATGAGCTCAAAACACCGGTCACCAGTATCAAGGCATACGCGGAAGTACTGCATGATATGTTTGTGCAGTCCAACGACACGCAAAGCGCCGAGTTGATGACCCGGCTCGATTCGCAGGTCGACCGGCTTACGGTCCTGATCAGTCACCTGCTGGATACAACCAGGATTGCGGAAGGTCAACTGGTATTTACGCCGGAAGAATTTGACCTGAACCACGTGGTGGAAGACCGTCTCCAGGAACTGCAACTACTTACCAAACGCCATGCGCTGGTGCAGAAACGCGGTGAGCTGCAAATGGTGACTGGCGACCGGGAGAGGATCGGTCAGGTGCTCGTCAACCTGGTGACCAATGCCATCAAGTATACACCTGACGGGGGGAATATTGTTATCACTACTACCGATAAAACAAATGGGGCCGAAGTTGCCGTCTCTGACACAGGCATCGGCATGGATCCAAAATCGACCGGGAAAATTTTTGAACGCTTCGACAGGACCGATAACCCTAAAATCCAGACCTACCCCGGGCTTGGGCTTGGTCTTTACATCAGCGCCGAAATTGTCAGGAGACACAATGGTAGAATCTGGGTAGAGAGTCAAAAAGGCAAAGGATCAACCTTTTACTTCTTCATTCCATACCAGTATAATGGCTTCTAAAATTAAAAATATCATTATTGCGGAAGATGATCCGGGTATGCAGGACGCCATCGACCTGATTTTCCAGCGGGCCGGATATAACGTTCGTATTGTACCGAGCGGGGAACCGTTGCTCAACCAGGAGTTTGAAATCCCTGATATCTTCATCCTTGACAAACAACTGTCCGGGGTAGACGGGCTTGATATTTGCAGGTACCTGAAGTCCCAACCCGCTACCAGCGCCATTCCCGTGATTATGCTTTCAGCAAACCTAGGCATTGGAAAGCTGTCGGCGGATGCAGGCGCCGATGATTTCCTTGAAAAGCCTTTCAAAATGAAAGTCTTACTTGAAATGGTAACCAAATATGCATAATTTGACCTCGCAGCTCTCCCTTGCCGAAATGCTGAACGACAGCAGCATTGACCGGGTAATGGCCATTGACCTGGATCACCGCATCATTTCCTGGAACCGCACGTCAGAAAAAACGACCGGCATCCTCAGCTCGGATGTGCTCGGACGTAAACTACTGGATGCCTTCCCTGTGCTGGCGGAAGACAAGGCATATATCGGTGCTGTTGATGCCGCATTCAAAAGGCTCAAAAGCTTCCTGCCTGCCGACCGCAACATGCCCCACCGGCAGATGAGTGAAATGCATTTTATACCGCTGATCGCTGAGGGTGACGAACTGGTAGGGGTAATGATGATTGCCCATGACGTATCGCACCGGATCAAGGCCGAACAACAACTACAGCTGCTGAACCAGCAGCTGGAAAAAAAGTACCGCGAACTGGAACGCGCTTCTAACGAACTGTCCACCTTTACCGTTATTACCAGCACCAATATAAAGGAACCGATGCGACATATTTATACCGGGCTTGAGTTTCTTGTCAAAAGTGAAGGCCGGCAACTCAGCGATACCGGAAAAGCCAGCCTGCGGCGCATGCAGTCGTCACTCAACCGGATGAACCTGCTGATTAATGATATCCTGTCGTTTTCGCAAATCAGCAACCCCGAAACAACCCGTGTTGCGATTAACCTGAAAGACGTGGTACAAAGCGTGACTGAAAAACTGCGTAACCGTATCAACGAGCTGAACGCTGAATTACAGACTTCGGGAGACTGGCCCGCTATCAATGGACATCGCGACCAGGTGGAGCAACTGCTTTATCACCTTATCGATAATGCTATTAAGTTCCAGCCGGAAGGTAACCGACCCGTAGTGACCATATCTGCGTCAAATACTTCTGCCAAAGGGGAAGGACTGCCAGGCGAATACGTCAGGCTGAGCGTCTCCGACAATGGTATCGGCTTTACTCCTACTGATGCCATCCGGATCTTTTCCCTTTTTGAAAAGCTGCATGGCCACGATTACCGCGGATCTGGGATGGGTCTTGCCATCTCGCGCAAGATCATGGAACTGCACGATGGGTTCATCCTTACAGAAAGCACTCCTGGTGTTGGCTCTGTGTTTCAATGTTATTTTCCGGTAAACGACTGACGACCGGGATTGCCGATCGGGCGGAATTCGTTATTTTCGGACGATTCCTTTGAACCCGTGTTACATGAAGAAATACAGATCCCTCATCTTTTACATCGTTACTCTTGTTGTCTTCTCGGGGATCATCTATTGGGTTATCCAGAAAGGGGCCGGACTGGAATCGGGTAAAATGACCGGCTTTATACCGCAGCTGACAGCGTCTACCTGGGACCAGTTCAAGGA
>SDZZ01000830.1 GCA_004173255.1 Chitinophagaceae bacterium
ATTTCTATCTGCTGGATGGCACCATCTACCCGGTAGGCTTTAAAGAGGCAATGACGTAAACCCAGTCCTTCGGCTTCAAGCCTGATGCAAAGTGTCTCCAGCAACTGCTTTAAAGCAATTGTTATTCCTGTAGCCGAAGCGATGGGTTCCATGCTGGAAAGCCTTTCCATATAGGGTTCTACCGGCTTTACCAGAATAATTAACTCAATTTCCAACCCTAAGGCCTGCGCAATCTTTTTGGGTAATTCCTGTCCAAATCGTCTTCGCAGCACTGATGGAGGCATGTCTATAAAATTTCCTATCTGCTTCATCCCTAACTTTTTTAACCGTGCCAGAATGGTGGCATCCAGCCGAAGTGCCGCAGGTGGCAGGTTGCGCAGTGCGTTGCCCTGCTGCCCCGGATCGACCAAAGCATTATTGCTGTTAAATCGGGCTACAGCCCAGGCACTGCTAATAGTATCGGCAATTGCAACCTCAACCGTATAGCCATAACTGTGGAACTTTTTTTTGATGTGATCAAGGTAAGCTGCTTCACCGCCCCAAAGATGCGTACAGCCACTACTGTCCAGCATCACGCCATCGGGCAGGTCGACAGCAGCGAAGGGAGTATAGAGTATGCACCATTCTGCCAGCGCCCTTAGTAAATTTTCGGCCCTGCCGGGTTCTGATTCGAGCATTTCCAGTTCAGGGAAAATCGCTTTGCAATCTGCCAGTACCATTCCCGGCCGTATTCCTTTTGGCATTGCTTCGCGGCTAACCGCATCGATAACCATACGACCGCGCTGGCGGGACGCCAGGACAAAAGGCCTGCCACGGAATTCAGGTTGCTTGCGCACCACATATTCGGTAAGCAGGAAAGGGAATGATATGGAAACGTATCTTGGCATTATCCGGTAGGGCGTTCGTTTAACAATGTTACTGCAAGATGTTTATCGGTCATTTCTACAAAACCTTTTTCCCGCCAGCTGATATTCCACGAATGTGGCCTGCCATTGCGCACTTTTAGCAATTGCACTTCCCAGGCACTGTATCCTACTCCGGGAAGATTATCCTCAACAAGGCTTGGCAAGGCAGTTATCTTCCAGCGGGTTGTACAGGCCACAGCATTTTCTGAGTACGGGCAATAGCGATGGATAAACCCTGTTACCCCGCTTCTTTCTACCGCTAATTGTAGCCGCCTCG
>SDZZ01000019.1 GCA_004173255.1 Chitinophagaceae bacterium
TACCAATCAAAGTTTTTTACTGACATAAGTGGACGTAATCTCGTTGACAGTGGAGGGTTGCCGTGGTTCTTCTTTCGGCCGCACTTTCGCATCACGCGTATTCTTCTGCACGGCGATTGCCGCAAACAGGCTCAGCGTAAATGCCATCGCGTAAAAGCCTTTCTCGCTGCGGGTGAGTTCGGCGTTCCAGAGTCCGACCACCAGCAACAACATACTAAGCAGCGTCGTAAACCAGGCAATACCGTAGTACAGGCTCGTTACCGGGATGCCTTCCATATGGTCACGAACGGCTTTCTGTACCGAGATAGCCGAGAACAGGCCGAACATCAGTACTGTAAAATAATAACCCTTTTCATTGAGTTCCATTTCCGCATTCCATAATCCGATGATGAATGCAGTCATGCCGATCAGCAGTGCCGCCCACGAAGCAGCGACGAATGCATTGGATGGTTGTTGGTTGAACTTTTGTTCCATATAAAATATTTATGGATCAAATCTAGATGCGGCAGTAGTGGTTTTTTTTGACAAAGGTCAAAAAGGGATATAGGGATTGTTAAAAGCCGGTACCCGTTTTACTGCTTTTAGTATTCTTGCTTTGCAAGGTGTCATACAACAGCGGCCCGGCGGATCATTATGCGGAATAGACGGAATGAACCTTTACGTTTTCGCCCTGATGCGACTGAGGGTTTCCTGCGAAATGCCGAGATAGGAAGAGATCTGCCCCAGCGGAACGCGTTCAATAATATGGGGAGTGTGTTCTAACAGGTTTTCGTAACGCTCCGAAGCCGATCGGAATTGCGAATTCACATACCGCTCCTCGAGCCGGATATAATATTTCTCATACGCGATGCGGACCAGCCTTTCAATTTCATGAAAGCGATTGAATAGGGCCGTGAGTTTTTCCTTTGATATCTTGCGGAGTACCGATCCCTCGAGCAACTGGATATTTTCTACCGACGGTTCCTGCGTGATAAAACTATGGAAGGAGGTAACAAAGTCATTCTCGAAGGCAAACCAGTGGGTGATTTCCTTTTCTTCCAGGTTATAATAACCGCGGATGGCGCCCTGTTCAAGGAAATATAAATGCCTGCAGGTTTTACCCTCCTGCAATAAAAATTCGTTTTTACCCAGTGTGATTTCTTCGAATTCATCGGCCAGGGCCTGCTCTGCTTGGGGGGTAAGCGGGTGGTAGTCGCGGAGATGGCGGAAAAGTTTGTCCATAATGGCTGCTTATGCTAAAAATAGCGAAGAATGGCTTCTGCCGGGAAACGATCTGTCGGATAACTTACTGCTACCCCCTTTTACCTTATCTTTGCCAAACTTTACGCCCGACCCAGGGCACGGAACAGGTATCAGCAAGATTTTTGAAACGAGTTCAACGGTTTTAACCAGTTGATTTTCAATAAAAGATCGGGAGACAATGGACAGAAGAGCCAGTTTCCCCCTCGCATCAGGAAGCAGAAATACCTCAACAGGATTTCTGCTTTTTAATTGGAAGCAGGCCCTGCCGTTTTACCGGGCAGCTGAAGTATACTAACAAATGAAGACAGGTTTTGTAAATATTTTCGGTCAGCCCAATGCAGGAAAAAGTACCCTGCTCAACGCGCTGATGGGCGAGAAGCTTGCGATTGTTTCGTCCAAGGTACAGACGACCCGGCACCGGATCAAGGCGATTATGACCGAAAAGGATTACCAGGTGGTAATCTCCGATACGCCCGGGATAATAGAACCCCGTTATAAACTCCACGAGAAAATGATGATGGCTGTAAAAGGTGCATTGGAAGATTCCGATGTGGCGTTGCTGATCGTCGACGTGAGGGATAAATATGAAGAGTCCAATGCAATTTTTGAGGCATTGAAACTGAAGGTCCCGGCCATTGTGGTCATCAATAAAATTGACCTGGTAACAGAAGAACGGATCCGGGAGGCTATCGCTTATTTCGAATCGAAGCCTTACTGCAAAGCGACTATCAAAATTTCCGCGACCAGCGGAATCAATATAAAATCATTCCTGAAACCGATCCTCGCCTTTCTTCCGGAAGGGGAGCCGTTTTATACCAACGACGATATCAGTGACCTTCCCACGAAATTTTTTGTGAGCGAAATGATCCGCGAGAAGGTGTATGAATTACTTGGAGATGAGTTGCCCTACCATACTGCGGTGCTTGTCCGGGAGTTCAAGGAAAAAACAACGCTGGTGAAAATCGTTGCAGACATTATTGTGCACCGGGAAACACAGAAAGCAATCGTGATTGGTGATAAAGGAAGTATGATCAAGAAACTGGGCTCCTATGCCCGGAAGGATATCGAAGAGTTCCTGCAACAGAAGGTCTTCCTCGAATTATTTGTAAAAGTTAAACCCAAGTGGCGCGATAATGATATTTACCTGAAAGAATACGGGTACTAGTCACGGGTCCAATAAAATCAGCAGAACATGTCATTTACTATTGCAATAGTTGGCCGGCCAAACGTCGGCAAGAGTACTTTTTTTAACCGTCTCCTCGAGCAGCGTAAAGCTATCGTGGATGACATGAGTGGTGTTACGCGCGACCGCCAGTACGGCGTGGCCGACTGGAATGGCAAACATTTTAACGTAGTGGATACCGGCGGTTTTGTGGCGAAGAGCGAAGATGTTTTTGAACGTGAAATTGCCAAGCAGGTGATGATCGCCATCGATGAAGCAGACCTGCTGTTCTTCATGGTAGACGCACAAACCGGCATGACCGCGCTGGATGATTCCATGGCCGATGTGCTGCGCCGTTCAACCAAACCGGTTTTCCTGGTGGTCAACAAAGTGGATACCAATGACAACCTGCTGGAAGCGTCTGAATTTTATTCCATGGGTCTCGACAACGTTTTCTTTATTGCTGCGGCAAGCGGAAGCGGATCCGGAGAGCTGCTCGATGCCGCTACGGCACTGATGCCGGCCGACCGCACGGAAGAAGAGGAGGAGAATGCTATCCCGAAATTTGCAATCATCGGCCAGCCCAACGTGGGGAAGTCATCGCTGCTGAACGCGTTGATCGGACAGGAGCGCACCATTGTAAGTGATATTGCCGGCACCACGCGCGATACTATCCATACCCATTACAATCTTTTCCAGAAAGAATTTATACTGATCGATACTGCCGGCATCCGTAAAAAAACCAAGGTGCATGAAGACCTGGAGTTTTACTCGGTCATCCGTGCTATCAAGGCACTTGATGAAGCTGATGTATGTATGGTGGTACTGGATGCTGAAAAAGGGATCGCGGCGCAGGACCTCAACATTTTCAGCCTCGCCGCCCGCAAAGGGAAAGGAGTGGTAGTGCTGGTGAATAAATGGGATCTGATGGCCAAGGAAACCAACACGGCCAAAGAATACGAAGCCGAACTGAAAAAGAAAATGGCACCGTTTACCGACGTGCCCATCCTTTTTATTTCGGCAAAGGAAAAGACGCGGATTTTCAAAGCCATCGAGGTTGCACTTGATGTGGTGGAAACCCGGAGACGCAAAATCCCAACTTCGCAACTCAATGAAGTGATGCTGAAGGCGGTGGAAACGTATCATGCGCCGGTGGTGCGTGGCCATGCCATAAAGATTAAGTTTGTGACCCAGCTGCCAACCGCTGTGCCGTCCTTTGCGTTCTTCTGCAATTTTCCGGATGATATAAAGCAACCATATAAAAACTACCTGGAGAACAAGCTGCGTGAAAATTTTGACCTCAAAGGGGTTCCGGTTCGCCTGTTTTTCAGGAAGAAGTAAGAAAAAAACGATACTTAAAAGACTGTTCGGCAGATTATTAATGGCTTAATACGTAAAATCCCGTTAAAGATTTGATAATTCCGCACAGGCGATTAACTTTGCGGCTTAAACTTTTAAAAACCAACACATGAAAAAATTCCTGGGTATGTTAGCTATCGCGGTTGCGCTGGTGGCTTGTAACGATGACGCAGCTGCTAAAAAAGCAACTGAAGATTCTATCGCTGCTGCAAAAACTGCTGATTCTCTGGCTGCTGCCAAGACTGCCGATTCTATGGCAATGGCTCCAGCTCAAATGGACACAACCATGAAAATGGATTCAATGAAGAAAGATTCAATGAAGTAATCCATTGCACCTTCTTAAAGAGTGATCCTTTGCGAAAGCAAGGGATTTTTCTTTTTATATACGTTTTTTTACCCATGGATCTGCCTGGCCCGCAGCCGATATTGCGAATCACCCCTAACGGGTGGTCGACAATAAAACAGATTCATTATGATACGCTTCGTATTCCTCCTGCTGTGCCATGCTTCACTGATTGTTTCTTCTGCGGCGGTCATCACGTGGGACGGGGAAGCATTTAATAACCAGTGGGACGATCCCCTGAACTGGGTCGGCGACCGGTTGCCGTTGACGGACGACGAAGTAAGACTGGATAATAGTGTGGTGGCGGGACATTACGATGTGCTGTTGCCCGGGGCTGATGTATCCGTAGTCATTTTCCGGCTTCACCTGCATCCGGATGCAGGATATCGGATCAGGCTGATATTACCCCCGTCCAGCATTTCACTGACTGCCTTCCGCGCTATGGCAGAAGGGGATGCGGTGATACTTGATGATGGTTCCGAATTCATCAATGAATCAGGGGCAACCTCTTCTTCAACGCCGGTTGCAGTCAGCAGCGCGGGTCGTTTCCGGATAAATAACGGGGCGAGGTATGTGCACCGTACTGCACGGTCGGCAACAGAAAACCTGATCTCGAACCTTTCGGCAGAACCAGGTACTGAAAAAGGAATTTTTGAATTTGATGTAACCGTGGCCAGTTATATCGTTTCGCTCTCGGGTCGCACATTCGGGACACTCGTGCTGAATGCAGCCACCAATCATTCCATGGTCAACTACCGGGGTTCTGGTGGTAATCCGCTGACCATCCGAGGGGACCTTCGTATCAACGCCAATGTGACGTTTACCCTCAGCCTTTCTTCGGAAGCAGAAGTGCAGGGTGACCTGCAAATGGAACCCCTGTCGGTTTTCAACCTCCAGTCGACCGACAACAACAATGTTGTGCGTGTACGCGGCCATGTTTCCGTCGCAGGCATACTTACCGAAACAGGAACCGGCATACCAGCCCTTGAACTCAATGGGACTGGGGAGCAACAGGTTGCAGTAACCGGCGGCATAATAAACGAGGTAAGGCTGGTGATCAATAACGGAACATCCTGCCGGCTGGAGTCACCCCTGCAGGTTTTTTACTCGCTTGAACTGGTGAACGGACGGCTCATTACTAATGATGTAAACCACTTGCTGATTGGTGCTGAAGCCACCTGCAACCGGGTAAACGGAATGGTGCAGGGGCCACTGACCAAACAACGGCCCGCGGGTTTTTTATACCCTGTTGGGCTTGGTGGAATCTATGCACCGGTGGGGATGCCTGCCTTTGCTGGTGTGCAGGCCACCGACCAATTGACAGTAGAGTACATCCGGGCCAATCCACACACCGCGGTCGGTAATATTTACCAGCAGTCCGGCCCGCGGCCAATTGGTCATATCAGCCAGGTAGAATACTGGAAACTTTCAGCTGAAGGTGACTTCAGCATAGTTCCGGTTGTGAACGTAACGGCGGAGAGTTTCAGCCGGAATCTCGCTGCCACCTTCGTGGTCCATTTTTTCAATGGCCAGTGGATTAACCGCGGGGCGTCGGTACTTTCAGGTCCGGTAGTGGAGGGTGCATATGAAACCGGTCAGCTGGTTGCACTCGATGCATTTGCCGCGGGTGGATACATGACGGTTGGAACTAACCTTCCCTTTGCTGATAATCCGCTGCCGGTTGACATTATTTCCTTTGATGTGCACCGATCATCTGATGATGAGGCATTGTTCACCTGGCAGGTGAGCGAACTGCCCGCAGGTGGCGAAACCTTCACGGTCAGCCAGCCGGAAAACGATTCGACCGGAAGTGATTTATTTACTATCCATTCAGCAGGGGGACAAACTATGTACAACCATCGCGCAGCCGTGCTCAAAGCAGGTACCAACCGTTTCAGGTTACGGGTCACCGACGACCTGCAGCGTATATCATACAGTCGTATAGTCAGCCTCGAGTACCCGGTTGATGTTCCTTTTGTGGAGCTTGGGCCTGTTTTCCCGAATCCCGCAGGCAGGTTTACCAACCTGCGTGTCCGTGCACGGGAACCGGTCAGTATTGAATTCCAATTGCACGAAATAAGTGGATTACTGGTGAAAAGAATTAAAACCAGGTTAAGTTCCGGAAGTACGGTGATACCCCTATCTTTGGAAGACCTCCGAAGCGGCTGTTACTTCCTTACAGGGGTAACGGTTGCCGGACAAACCAACACCGTTTGTTTGCTTCGGGAGTAAAACCAGAGCCATACTAATTGCTATAGACTATCCCCTTCGAAAGAAGGGGATTTTTGTTTTCAGTCACAACCGGACCGTGTGTGTGGTCAACCGGAGACAGCGGATTTTATACCAGTCATCGCGCTGGTTGTGAACGTTGTTTTTTTTGAGGGACGAAAGAGGCAACGAGCTTTTCAACCCTGGTTTTAAAAACCGCAAGTTCATCGCGTTGTTGCTGTATGAAACTATTATCAGCCAAAGCGCCGACCACTGTTTCCATTTCTTCGGTCGAATTATAAACCATCTGGCGGAATGGGTTGAGGTAGTCTTTTGCCCTTGAATTGTAAATGGCTCCGGTGATAAACTCTTTCGTCGCTACCGCTTCTGAAACCAGGGTGGCAAAAGTTTTCTCATCAAAGCCTTCCAGGCTGATGTCTTTTACATAAAACATTGCCGCGGCAGCGTGCCGAGCTTTATCGAGCAGGTAGCTATCGCTGCAGGCATGGTAAAAACTGTGGACTTCCTCCCACCCGCTGATGCCTCCTGAGCGGATGCCGGAAAGTAATTCTTCCTCCTTCTGCCGGGGAACAAGCTGGCTTCCGATATTGGACCATTCATGTAACGCGGGCGTAGCAAGCAGGTCAGCCAGTTGCCGGAAACTGGCAGGCTTTTCCCGGTCCATCAGGTACATCAGCTGGTTAACGCCATAGTACACGATCATTTCGCGGAACAGGTGATAGGCTTCGGTTACTTTAATTAGTTGCACTTTTCGGCTACTGTTTTCGACGCCAGCGAGCAGCACTTCGGTCTTTTTAAGATCTTTCCTTGCTTCAAGGGCTTTATGTCCCAGTGCGCGGGTTTGTTTTGCCGTTAGTTTTTTTCCCGATTTCAACGCCAGGGCCTGGCCAACAGCATCACGGAACAGGTCCAGCGCTTTGATCATTTCATTGACGCTATCCGGAGCAAGGAAATCATACTCGAGGTACTGGTTACGGAATGTGCGTTTATCCCTCCCGTTATACTTTCCCGAGTTTCGCGCAAGCGCGTACATATTATACATAAACCAGTAAGCCGGCATAATGGTCAGCCTGTTGCGGCTTACATCATTGCTCACCAGCGAGAAGGGAATACTGATATCCAGTTCGGCCGGAAAATCACCCTTGGCGATCAGGCTGTAGCAGGCAAACCTTGAATTGTGTTTCAGGCTCACACACAGGCCTGGCCAGAAGCCCCGCCCGGCAATGAGTTCACCATCTGCCCCGCGGGAGTTGTGGTTGGAACCGATGGTGGCGCCGGCCGCCATATTACTCTGTCCCATTATGGCGGATGCACAGAGAAAGGAGTTGTTGTGGTGTTGTTCGTGTGCAGGAAACAAAAGTGAATTGAGTACTTCGCAACAGGAAATGGTCGAGTTGTCGCCAAGGAATGAGTTGATCAGCCTGGCCCCGTACTTCAGTTGTGAGTGCGAGGCAAGGATGAAACGGACAGCCTTCACCCCATAAAATGCCCTCGATCCGAAGCCCATAATACCATTGACCAGCTCGCACCCCTCGCCGATCTGTGTCGGTGATTCGGCCGAAGAGTTAATGGTCAGGTTCTTCAGTTTGTTAGCCCCTTTGATGTAGGCATCTGACCCCACTTTTACATCTTTCAGGATCCTGGTATTCTTGATCACGGTGCGGTCGCCCACAGTGCCATAGTAGCCGCGTTGGTTATCAAATTTTTGCTCGGTGAATTCGCGGAATTTTTCCATGAGTACCCGATCTGCCCGGTACCGTGTCCACAACCAGGCGTCACCAGTCTGCATGCCATCAAAGGGCATTACGCTCCGGCCTGCATTTTCATTGCACAACTCCATCCAGATGCGGACAGATTCTTTTTCACCCTGCTTCACAATCCCGTTTCCAAATTTGGCGTAATCGGAAACTTCCATTTCGTTTATGTTCACCAGGATGACCTCATTGCCGAGGATATAATGGCTGAGGTAGTTTACATTATTGACTACATTATAGTCACCGATGTCGCAACTGATGATGGTACTGTTGTACAATCCAACCTGGAGCCGTACATCATGGAACTGCAGGTAAAAGGCTTCCAGTTTCCCAATCCTTACCAGTCCGTAAAACTTGCACATTTCCACCAGGTTCGGATCAAACTCGGCGCTTACCAGCACATTTTCCCAGTTGTCGGATGTATTGCCCCTGCTTTGCAGGATGCTGATCTCCTCACCCCGGAGTTGCCTGTATTCACGGCCGGAACCGGCCTGCTGGTACCGGAGGTAGTATTCATCCCTGCCCTGGGGCAGGAACGCAGGGTCAACAAAGTTGTAGCCAAGTTTTTCAACGGGAGTCCTGATGATCTTGTTCATAGGCAGTTTTATTCAACGGTAACAGACTTGGCCAGATTCCTTGGCTTGTCCACATCGAGGTCTTTCACCACCCCGATATAATAGGCCAGCAGCTGGAGTGGTACCACGCTCAGCATCGGGGCGAGTATTTCATCACATTCAGGAACGATCATCACGTCATTGGAAAGACCGGTCGAAGTTTCGTCACCTTCCGTAATCACGGAAACCACCATTCCTTTTCTTGCTTTGATCTCCTGCATATTGCTCACCACTTTTTCATGGTAGCTGTCGCGCGTTGCCACAAATACCACCGGCAATGTTTCATCGACCAGTGCAATAGGGCCATGTTTCATTTCAGCAGCCGGATAACCTTCCGCATGGATGTAGGAGATCTCTTTCAGTTTGAGTGCGCCTTCCAGTGCAACAGGGAAATTGTAACCGCGTCCAAGGTAAAGGAAGTCACGGGCGTCTTTATACTTCGAAGCCAGTTTCCTGATGTGTTCGCTATGTGTCAATGCTACGGCCACTTTTTCAGGGATAGCATTCAGTTCTTTCAGTAAACCCATGTATCGCTCGTTCGACAGGGTGCCTTTTGCGTGGCCGATCTTCAGCGCAATCATGGTCAGTACGGCCAGCTGGGCGGTAAAGGCCTTGGTACTGGCAACGCCGATTTCCGGTCCGGCATGCGTATATGCACCTCCGTGGGAAATACGTGCAATGGATGATCCCACCACGTTCACTACACCAAGGATGATGGCGCCTTTTGCTTTTGCGGTTTCGATGGCCACCAGGGTATCGGCTGTTTCCCCGCTTTGGGAAATGGCGATAATGACATCACCTTCACTGATTACCGGGTTGCGGTAACGGAACTCTGAAGCATATTCCACTTCCACATTGATACGGCACAGTTCCTCAAATATATATTCTGCCACCAGGCCGGCGTGCCAGCTGGTACCGCAGGCTACCATCACAATCCGCTTGGCGTTCATAATCTGTTCAGCATACTGGTCGATCCCGGCCATGGTGATGGTACCGGCATCAGCATCGAGACGGCCACGCAGGCAATCCTGGATGGTCTGTGGCTGTTCGAAGATTTCCTTCAGCATAAAATGGTCGTACCCGCCCTTTTCTATAGCAGCGAGTTCGAGATCCAGCTTCTGTACATAGGGGGTCAGCTTTTCATTGCCAAGATTTTTCAGGATCAGTTCATCCGGGCGGATGATGGCAAGTTCATAGTCGTTTACGTACACCACTTCCTTGGTGTACTCCAGCATAGGCGATGCATCCGATCCCAGGAAATGTTCCCCTTTGCCAACACCGATCACCAGCGGACTTCCTTTCCTGGCGGCAATGATTGTTTCGGGATCATCTTCATTCAGCAGCAGGATCACATAGGCACCGACCACGCGTTTCAATGCAACCCGGACCGCTTCTTCCAGGGAACATTCGTTATTGACCATGATCTCCTCGATAAAATTCAGCAGCACTTCTGTATCGGTGTCACTTTTAAAAGTGTATCCTTTTTTCAGCAGTTCATTTTTCAGCTGTGCATAGTTTTCGATGATGCCGTTGTGGATCATGGCCAGCTTGCCGCTGGCTGACTGATGCGGGTGGGCGTTGCGGTCATTTGGTTCGCCATGGGTTGCCCAGCGCGTGTGGCCGATTCCCGCGTGGGCGTGCAGGTCTTTACCCACAATATTTTCTTCCAGTTCGGCCACCTTTCCCTTTTTCTTGTACACCTTGAGGCCATTGTTCTGGAGGGCAACACCGGTACTGTCGTATCCCCGGTATTCCAGACGTCTGAGTCCTTTAATAACTATGGGGTAAGCTTCCCGCGGGCCGGTGTAACCAACAATTCCACACATGTGATTTTCAGTTTTTTGTATCGCAAAGATATAATTTTCGGCTACTATATGGAACGCCGCTAAAAAGGGATTTGCCGTGTGATGGAGTGCCGCTAGAAAAGGGTTTGCCGTGTGATGTAGTGCCTTTAAACAGGGCTTTGCCGTGTAATGGAGCACCACTTAAAAAAAGGGTATGCCGTCTGATGGATTGCGGATAAACAGTGGTTTCCCGTGTAGCCCAGTTACAGGAGTGTGCCGCTCAGCAGCAGGTTTGCCACTGTAAAATAAATGATGAGGCCGGTGACATCGACCAGGGTTGCCACGAAGGGGGCTGAACTCACGGCGGGATCCGCGCCTAGTCTTTTCAGGATCATAGGCAGCATACTCCCGGTGATGGTACCCCACATCACCACGCCGAGCAGGGTAAGTCCGAGGGTGACACCGAGTGCCATCCAGTGCTCGCCATACAAACTGGGTGCAATGGCGTGCCACGCAACAATCCGGAAGAAGCCGATAAGCCCCAGCAGCAGGCCGAGCATCAGCCCGGATGCAATCTCCCTTTTCATAACGCGCCACCAGTCAGCAATGGTGATTTCACCGACTGCCATTGCCTGGATGATCAGGGTGGTGGCCTGTGAGCCACTGTTACCACCGCTCGAAATAATTAACGGTATAAATAAGGCGAGCACCACTGCGCTCGCGATCTCATCTTCGAAATAAGCCATGGCAGTAGCCGTGAGCATTTCCCCCAGGAAAAGGATAACCAGCCACACAATCCGTTTTTTAAAAAGCTTCATGATCGGCATTTCCAGGTAAGGCTGGTCAAGTGCCTCGGTACCGCCCATCTTCTGCATGTCTTCGCTGAACTCTTCACTGGCTACCCACAACATATCGTCGATTGTAACAATGCCCAGCAGTTTATTACTGCTGCTTACCACCGGCAGGGCTACCCGGTTATTCATTTTAAAAACCTCACTGGCTGTTTCCTGGTCGTCTTCCGGGTGCAGGGCAATAATCCGTTCATCCATCATCTCCGACACCCGTTTATCCGGCGGGTTCAGGATAAAATCGCGGATGCGTATGTCGTCGAGCAGTTCCCCTTTTTCATTGATCACGTAGATCACGTTGATGGTTTCGCTGTCCTTTCCGTATTTGCGGATGGTGGCAAAAACTTCTTCAATGGTATTGTCGGGGTATACATATACGTAGTCGGGTGTCATCAGCCGGCCGATACTGTTTTCCGGGTAACCGAGCAGCGAAAGGGTAACCCGTCTTTCTTCGGGGTCCATCAGTTTGATCAGTTCCCTGACCACATTGCTGGGCAGCTCTTCCAGGAAGTCGGTCCGGTCATCGGCCGGCAGGTCATTCAGGAGGGAAGCGGTGGTATTGGGCGGCAGTGTCTGGATGATCCTTTTCTGGGTCGGGAACTCAAGGATCTTGAATACACTGGCCGCGCGGTGAACCGACATGTTGGCAATGATCTGGCTTTCGTAGTCTTCAAATTCATAGACTATATCCACCACATCACTGATATTCTGTTTGTTCAGGAAATCCTTTATCTCCAGTTTGTTTTCGGTTTTAATTACCGCTTCAAACTGTTCCATCAGGGTCATTGGTTCACCGAATTCTTCAGCCATTCCCAAATTTACGAACTCCGGCTTATGTAGAATCATGCGTGGCCTGCCTAACTTTACAGGTATGATACTGCCCATCCTGTTTGTTGCGCCATCCTCCGGCAAGGGCCGGGGTGTGTTTACATCGGAACCCATCCCGGCGGGCACCACTATTGAAATTTCGCCCGTGATCGTCATGGGGAAAAAAGACCGGGAACTGCTCGACCAGACAACGCTGCACGATTATATTTTCGAGTGGGGGACTGACCAGCTGTATTGCTGTATGGCCCTCGGTTACGTACCGGTTTACAATCATTCCTATACCTCCGGCTGTGAGTACGAGATGGACTTTGAAAATGAGACCATCCATATCAAAACCGTGCGCGATATCCGGAAAGGAGAGGAGCTGACCATTAACTATAACGGCGAATGGAACGATCCGAAGCCGCTCTGGTTTGACGCAAGCTGAGCAAAAAAAAATCCCGGCTGTGGTGCATCCGGGATAGTATTATTTTATCAATAATTTTTCTGGCGCGTGATGCAAGGGCGGTCGGGTCCATAATTGACCGCTCAACAATATCATGCACGGGTGGGAAACTGGGCTTGGGCGATCGAAGATGTCAGCCCGTGCACCGCGACGTATCAATCAAAAGCAATCTGCGCCCTTACCTCACCCAGCCACCGGAACAGGTAACTGCCCGGAGGAGCAATTGGCAGGACGGTTTTGGTGTGCAGCGTCACATAGTACTGGCCACTGAGAACATCTTCCTCCTTCACTTTTGCTCCATCCACGAAAATAGATCCTGAGAATGTGCCGGAAGAGGGATACAATGCTTTTGGTGACGATCCCAGGAAAGTCTGTGTAGACAGGTATGGGGTGGTACTGTATGCATTGAATGATGCAGGTGCCGGATTGAAAGCAGGATTCACGGTATTGAAACCAATGGGTGCCGGTCCACTGATGCGGATAGCAATGATACTGTCGCTGAGGCCCGACCAGCGAATCGCATAATTCAGGACGCCATCGCGTTTATCGTACCACACATCCATAGTGCCTGTTCCTGCCGAGGGGCTCGACACGGGTTTGATCTGCGCACCCGTAAACGGGATATCAGATTTTATATAAAGGTTCGACTTACGTTTTTCTGATTCCTTTTCACAGGATGAAATACTGATCAGGGTTACGAAAGAAAATAAAATACAGGCAGTTAGTTTAAGCAGGTTCATGGTTTCCGCAATTTGCGGTAAAAATAAGAACTTTTTGTATTGGGCAATCACAATGGATTTATTTACCCGCAGCTCCAAAAATGACTGGAAATCATACGAGTAACTGCTCAAATCCGATTTCTTTTTACTACCTGATCACCAGCTTCTGAACAGTCGATAAGCCATCTGCAGTGGTGATGGTGACGAAATGAAGTCCGGCTGAAAGCCTGTATTTTGATAGCATCACATTCGCCACCTGTCCGTCCTCAAGGGTGCCGGGTTTATCCTGCGCAACCAACCTTCCTGCGGCATCGTGTATACTCATATTTACGTTATTCATCCGCTGGTTGGCAACCAGCGACAGTTGCCCGGAAGCTGATGTAACAGTCGGGTACACGGTAACCTGGATCATACCCTGTGTAGTATTCGGACCGGCGAATGGTATGACCGTTGAATATGTCACCTGTCCGTCAGCGCCGGTCAGTTTCAGCCGGTAGTACGTGCGGCCCGCAAGCTTGTTACCATCGGTATAGGCAGCATCCCATGTCTCCGGTATTGGTTCAGGCACCTTGATGGCAGAGAGGGAAACAAAATGGATGCCGTCGGCACTTCGTTGCGGCTCGGCAACCAGGGTTTCATTGTCGGTCAGTACTTTCCAGTTGAGCCCGATCCCGCTGCTGGTGCGTGCGCCGGTAAAACTGATCAGTTTCAATGGAAGGATGATGTTTTCCACCGATGAAAAACTTACCCGGTTGTCACCGGTATTTTCATAGTATTCAAGTACCAGGTTATAGGTTCCGTTCATGTTCAGTGTTGCAGTGGAAGAGGTATACGACTGCGCTACCCAGCGATTGATCAGCCACGTGGTGCCGCCATCGATACTGAGCCGGAAACCATCGTCCCCGCCAATAGTGAAGGTGACCGATTTATTGGTAAATGTTTTCTGCAGCCGGAAACGTGCGCTGAAAGTTTCGGTTTGCACGGAGCAGCCGCTGGTATTATAACTTACGTTGGCCCCGCCCCACGATTCGTCGAAATTGGCATTGGCAGGCGCACCTTCATTGACCCGTCCTACATAGGTGTCAAAGTTGCTCCCGTCATAAATATATCCGTACCAGGTATTGGATGCTCCATAGACCGCCTGGTTTTCTGTTCCGGAACAATTGACTGCAAGGGAGAACGATACGCGGTTATCACTTCCGTTTTCATAATATTCAAGGATCATGGAAGTTGGTCCGCTTAGCGTAACAGTGATGGTAGTGATAACATACGACTGGTCAGTGTACCGGTTGATGGCCCAGGTAGTGCCGCCATCAAGACTCAGCCGGTAGCCATCATCGCCCCCCACCGTTATGACATAACTGCCAGCGGTAAAATTTTTCTGGAGTTTATAACGGACCCCGAAAGTGTTGGTGTTGACCGGGCATCCGTGAGTCGGATAATTTACGTTCGGTCCGCCAAAAGACTGGTCAAAATTCGGGTTGCCGGGTGTTCCTTCATTCACATAACCCATATAGGTTGTGCGGGCCATATCGTCATACACATAGCCGATCCAGGTATCGTTGGTTCCGTACGTGTTCTGGTCGCCCGATGCTGTGCAGGCCTGCGCAGAAATTCTGAGCGTAAGAATGAGCAGGCAAGCTGCAGTAAGTAATGGTTTTGTCATGGGATATTCTTGTGGAACAAATGAACGAACAAAAATTAAGTGTTATTGCTTACGACCACTCAGCATTAACTGTTAACGAACATTTCCGGAGGGTCCGTACTGTAAATTGATAGTAGCTTTACGTGAAAACCCTTAAAAATTGACAAATGTCAACAAACTGCTGATATGTACCTGACTGGGAATGAGGGGGACCGCCATCGGGAGAGTCTTCAGGAGACGTGGCGCGAAGTAATTTCCGGGCCGTTTGTGCCGGACAACGGGGACTCCCGGATGGGAAAAATGTTATTTCAGGAGTTGTTTGATCTCCTGCAATTTAAGGAGTGCCTCTACGGGAGTGAGCCGGTTGATATCGATATCCCCCAGTTTTTCCCGGATGGTTCCGAATGTTTCGGTATGTGCATCAAATATGGACAACTGCAGTTTCGGGGTGTTTAAGGCAGTAATTTTTTCGCCGGCAGTCGATGCGTTGCTGTGGCTGTCATCGACATGTTTGGTTTCCAGCTGTGCCAGGATCTCATTGGCCCGGCTGATCAGCGAAGGGGGCATCCCGGCCATTTTTGCAACGTGGATCCCGAAGCTGTGTACGCTTCCGCCCCGGGCCAGTTTACGTAGGAAGATGATCTTGTTGCCCACTTCCTTATTGGTAATGTGATAATTCTTAACCCGCCCGAGTTTTTCCTCCAGGTCATTCAGCTCATGGTAGTGCGTGGCAAACAGGGTATGGGGTTGCTGGGGCGATTCATGCAGGTGTTCCACAATACTCCACGCAATGGAAATGCCATCGTAGGTAGAGGTGCCCCGGCCAATTTCGTCCAGCAGCACCAGGCTGCGGGAAGTAATATTGTTGATGATGGATGCGGTTTCATTCATTTCCACCATGAAGGTTGATTCGCCGCCGCTGAGGTTGTCCGATGCGCCTACCCTTGTAAAAATTTTATCGGTCAGTGGGATCTTTGCTTCCGTAGCCGGTACAAAGGAGCCGATATGCGCCATCAGGGTGATGAGGGCGGTCTGGCGCAACAGGGCCGATTTACCACTCATGTTGGGACCGGTAAGGATGATGACCTGCTGTTCTTTTTTATCAAGCACGAGGTCGTTATGAATATACGACTCACCTGCCGGGAGGTGGCGTTCGATAACAGGGTGACGACCTTCCGTTACATTCCATTCATCGCCGTTATGCAATTGCGGTTTCTTATAATGGTATTGCAGTGCGTTGCCGGCAAAACAAACCAGGCAATCGATATTGGCAATAATATTCCCGTTGCCCTGCATGGGGCAGAGGTATCCGGCAAGTTGATTTACCAGGTCTTCGTATAACTGCAGTTCGATCTGCAGGATTTTTTCTTCCGCACCGGTGATCTTTTCTTCATAGTCTTTCAGTTCGGCCGTGATGTATCGTTCGGCATTGGCAAGTGTCTGCTTGCGCATCCATCCGTCCGGCACTTTCGATTTATGCAGGTTGGTTACTTCCAGGTAGTAGCCGAACACATTGTTGAACCCGATCTTGAGTGAAGAGATGCCGGTAATTTCCGCCTCTTTCTGTTGCATCCGCGTCAGGTACTCCTTGCCATCGGAGGAAATGGCGCGCAGTTCGTCCAGTTCGGTGTGCATACCCGGACGGATCATACTTCCTTTGGAAGCCAGGGCTGGCGGGGTTTCCACTACCAGGTTGTAAATTTTCCCAGCCATGGCCTGGCAGGGGTCGAGCGATGCGGCCATTTTTTGAAGTGTATCATTTCCTGAAGCCATGCATAACCCACGGATAGCTTCCACCTGGGTTAGTCCCCGCGCCAGTTGCAGTACTTCGCGCGGGTTGATCTTTTTCATCGGGATCTTTGAAACCAGCCGTTCAATATCCCCGCATTGTTTGATAGCCTGTGCCAGGGCGGCACGAAGTTCCGTTTCCTTAATAAGGTATTCAACCAGTCCAAGCCGTTCATTGATGCGCGTGAGGTCTTTCAATGGGAAAATAATCCATCGTTTGAGCAGCCTTGCACCCATCGGGGACAGGGTATTATCGAGTACACCCAGCAGGGTAAGGTTTCCATCGCCACTTGGGTAAACCAGTTCGAGATTGCGGATGGTAAAACGGTCCATCCACAGGAAATCTGCCCGGTCGATACGCTGCAGTGCCGTGATATGCTGCAGGTTCGGGTGTTCAGTATCTTTCAGGTAATGGATGATGGCCCCTGCGGCAATGATGCCGCTGGACAGGTCTTCAACGCCAAACCCTTTGAGTGACTGCGTCTGGAAATGTTTCAGCAGCGTTTCTTCGGCATAATGTTTATCAAAAATCCATTCGTCCAGTGAGTAGGTGTACACCTTTCCACCAAAATATTCACGGAAGTTTTTCTGTTTATGACGCTGGAATATCACCTCGCTGGGTTTAAACCCCTGCAGCAGTTTCTCTGCGTATTCCCGATCGCCTTCTGCGACCAGGAATTCGCCTGTGGAAATATCGAGGAAGGCCAGTCCGTATTGTTCGTCCGGCCCGAAATGGACCCCGGCGAGGAAGTTATTGGTATGGTGTTCCAGCAATTTGTCGTTCACGGCTGTGCCAGGCGTAATCATTTCAGTAACGCCCCGTTTCACTACTCCTTTTGCGGTTTTCGGGTCTTCCAGCTGGTCACAGACGGCCACGCGATAGCCCGCCTTTACCAGTTTGTGCAGGTAGGTGTCGATCGAGTGATGGGGGAACCCGGCCAGTTCGGCTGAATGGGCCGCACCATTGTTGCGTTTGGTCAGCGTGATACCCAGCACCTGCGATGCAATGATGGCGTCCTGGCCGAAGGTCTCGTAAAAGTCCCCTACACGGAACAGCAACACGGCATCCGGGTATTTCTGCTTGATAGCCCGGTGCTGCTGCATCATGGGGGTTTCCCCGGTCGTCGCTTTCGCCATGGTTTTGTTAATGTCGCTTCAGGTGAACGGCAAAAATAAGGAAGGGTTATGTAAGAAATTTAATTGCTGCATCTACTGTGTAAATAATCCCGTATGAAACGTTTTTTAATTTTTCTGGCCGTTGTTTTCAGCACCCAGTTGCGTGCGCAGGACAGTGTCCGGTCCGTTGCCACCCTTAATACCGCCACTGTTTACTTTGGATATGGTGCGGAATTAACCCACCAGTCGAACCTGAAGATCGGGCTGTCCACGCGTTTTATTGTGATCTCCGGTCTTAGTACATCAGTTGATGTAAACAGCCTGCAGATCAGTGTGCCTGAGTCGGTGGCCTTGTTATCGCACCGGTATAAGGTCGTTTATCCGACCGCCCTCCCGGCTGAACAAACTGCAGAAGCCAGGTCGCGCCAGGACAGTATCGATGTATTACTGAAAGAAATGGGCCGCACCGACAACCTCATCCTGATTGAGCAGGAGACCATGACCAAAACCGGCGCATTGATCGAGGGCGCATTGACCAACGGTGGTAATAAAACGCTGAGTGGGGAGGAGTTGCTGAAACTGGTCAATTTTTACAATGCAAAGATCAGTGCAGCGAGAACGGCCATTTACAATTATAACCAGCTAAACCAGGCTACCGCAAAAAAGGTGGAGGAACTGCGTAAACGGCTTGGCTTGCTGAATGCGGGCAGACCTGCGCCAGGCAAGGCGTATGGCGAACTAACCCTGCAGGTGATGTGCCGCCAGGCTGCAGAAATTCCCGTGGGCATTTCATACTATACCAATAATGCAGGATGGACGCCACTGTATGATATCCGGGTAAATTCAAAAACCAACAAAGTCAAACTGATTTACAAGGCATCGATCACACAGACCACCGGGATTGACTAGAAAAAAACAAAACTGACCCTCAGTACCGGTACGCCCAATTTCGGGGTGGTGGCACCGGTGATCAGTCCCTGGTACCTGCAGTTATATGTGCCCGGGCTATACACCGACCTGCAGCGCCGGGCCCAGGTAGCCAATGTGCGGATTAATAATATGCAGTCGTTTGACAAGGATGCAAAGATGCAGCTGGAAGAAGTGTTACAGGGAAAAGTTGCGGGGGTGGAAGTGACCGGATATGCAACAAAGGCCGACGATACCATTGAGCCAAGTACCATCCAGCAGTTTACCACGCTGAATGAGGGACAGCTCAATACCAATTTTGAAATCGACCTTCCCTATGATATAGAAGCGGATGGCGAGCTGCACCAGGTTACGATTAAAGATGAAGAGATCAGCAGCATCCTGAAAAACTACGCAGTGCCCCGGCTTGACAAAGATGCATACCTGATGGCGGAAGTAGCCGACTGGCAAACGCTCGACCTGTTACCCGGCGAGGCAAACATTATCATGGATGAAACATATATCGGTAAGTCGCTGATTGATCCGACCACTACGGCTGATACGCTGAACCTGTCGCTCGGACGTGATAAACGTATTGCTGTCAAACGCACCCTGGTAAAGGAAATGAGCAGCATCAAAACCAGTGGCAGCAGCAGCAAACAGGTTTTTACCTATGAACTTACCGTGAAGAATAATAAACTCACCGATGTAAACCTGTTGCTGAAAGACCAATACCCGCTCAGTTCGATAAAGGAAGTGGAAGTAAAACTGGATGATGCCGGTGATGCAATGGTCAATGCGGAAACCGGTGTGCTTACCTGGAAGGTAGACCTTAAACCGGGTGAGAGTAAGAAGATCCGTTTCAGCTACACCATCCGTTACCCGAAGGATAAAAAAATCATTAACATCAAATAGACCACCATCGGCCATCCACCCGGGGTGTATCACTAGTGTGATGCACCCCTTTTTCAATTTAAGTCGTAAATTAGGGGGCTGCCATCAGCACCATTATTCCAACCAAACCATCGAACCTGTCATGAGAAAATTCTTCCGGGCATTATTTGCCAGTATCCTCCTGCTCATTGTTTGTTTTTCTGCCTACGCACTCATCTCCGGCAAAACTTACCTGTTCAAGGCTGTGTATTATAATTTTGCCGGCATTGACGATTATAAAATATTTACCAATGATACCGTTCGCACGGCTGCGGCGCAACCCTGGAAAATAGCCTTGCAGCCAGGGTTGAAAACGCCCGATACGCTGGCGTCCATGCTGGCAGATCTTTCAACTGTTGCATTGCTGGTAGTGAAAAACCGCGAAGTCATCTATGAAAAATATGATGATGGTTATTCCGACACCTCACTTTCCAATTCATTTTCGGTTGCGAAAAGTATTACCAGCCTGCTGGTGGGTGCGGCCATCCGTGACGGCCTGATCCGTTCGGAGAACGACCTGGTCGGAAATTACCTGCCCGAATTTTCAACGGGTCTCGCGGCGCAACTTCGCATCCGTGACCTGCTGACCATGAGCAGCGGGAGCGACTGGGATGAAAGTTATGCCAATCCTTTCTCCGCAACAACGCAGGCCTACTATGGATCGGACCTTCGGAAGACCGCCTCTTCGGTCACTATCAAAAAACAACCCGGCACCTATTTTACGTATAAATCGGGCGACACCGAGTTGCTTGGTCTGGTACTTGAAAAAGCCACTGGTCGATCACTTGCCAGTTACGCTGCAGAAAAGTTGTGGCGCCCGCTCGGGGCCGAACGGCCGGCCCTTTGGAGTACAGACAGGACGGGCGGTTCGGCCAAAGCCTATTGCTGTTTCAATACCAACGCCAGGGACTTTGCGCGCATCGGCCAGCTGATGCTGGACAGTGGCCGGTGGAATGGCACCTCGATCATTGACCCTGCCTATTTCACCGCATCAGTTACCCCCTGCATGATTCCCGATGAAACAGGTACGCCCGCCAATTACTATGGTTACCAGTGGTGGATCCGCCCGGGCTATCCTGGGGTATTTTATGCAAGGGGAATAATGGGCCAGTACATTATTATGATTCCATCCAGGCAAATAGTGCTGGTTCGCCTGGGACATAAGCGATCATCAAAAAAGATCGATGGCGCCCCGGCAGAGGTTGATGCGCTGATTAATTGGGGAATGACACTTTGATGATGCGTTATTGAATTACGCATTGATTCCTATTTTTGCGCCATGCGAAAATTGAGTATGGAGGAGCTGGACCGGATGACACCGGAGGAATTCCGCCAGGCAGAAAAGACACCACTGATCGTGATCCTGGAAAATATCCGAAGTGCCTATAATGTAGGCAGTGTGTTCCGCACGTCCGATGCATTCCTGGTACAGGCCATCTATATTATCGGGTATTCGGCCAAACCCCCGCACAAAGAGATTAAAAAAACGGCGCTTGGTGCTGAAGAAACGGTGGAGTGGAAACATTTCGCCAGTTCCGCGGAGGCTTTGGCCGAAGCGAGGCAGCAGGGTTTCCGGGTTTATGCGGTGGAGCAGGCGGCTGACAGCCTGCCTTTACAGGACCTGTCCCCATCGCTGACCGATAAAATTGCCGTGGTTTTTGGCAATGAGGTCACGGGGGTGGAGCAGGCGACTATTGGCCTTTGTGACGGCTGCATTGAAATACCCCAGCTTGGCATGAAACATTCACTGAATATTGCCACTGCTGCGGGCATCGTGTTGTGGGAGCTGGTGCGCCCCCGCATCCGTATCAATCCCCTCCATTGATTACCTTTGCCGGATGCCTACAGTTCGAACCTACCTGAGTCTGATCAAATTTTCCCATACCATTTTTGCCATGCCATTCGCGATGATCGGGTTTTTCCTGGCCCTCACTGGTGCGGTTGGTGGATGCCTGCCGTTCAGGGGCGCGTTGCCCTCGTCATTCCCTGGCACGGGTGCGTCCGGATCTGGCGGATCCTTTGGTTATGTTTCTGCCGATTCACTGCTCATGAAACTTTGTGCGACCAGCAGCCCGATCGGGCTGATCGGCCTGTACCTGTTGCTGGTGGTGGCCTGTATGGTTTTTGCGCGCAGCGCAGCCATGGCTTTTAACCGCTACCTTGACCGGAGTTTTGATGCCCGCAACCCACGTACCGCCATCCGCGAAATACCATCCGGCATCCTGAAAGCGAACAGTGTGCTGTGGTTTACCATTGTCAACTGCGTGCTGTTTGTTACCTGTACATTTTTTATCAACCGCACCTGTTTTTACCTGTCGCCCATTGCCCTGGCAGTTGTGCTCGGTTACAGTTATACCAAGCGTTTTACCCCGCTTTGCCATCTTGTGCTCGGACTCGGTTTATCCCTGGCACCGATCGGTGCCTATCTCGCCGTTACCGGTGCATTTGCCCTCTTACCTGTGCTTTTTTCTTTCGCGGTGATTTTCTGGGTCAGCGGCTTCGATATTATTTATGCATTGCAGGATGAAGAGTTTGACCGCAGCGAAAAGCTTTTTTCCATGCCATCCTGGCTGGGCAAGGCAAGGGCACTCCGCGTTTCGGAAGTGTTGCACCTGCTGAGTGCAGCCTGTGTAGTGGCTGGCGGGCTGTATGGTAAGTTCCACTGGTTATACTGGGCCGGAGTGGCCGTGTTTGCCGGTATGCTTGTTTACCAGCACTCGATTGTAAAACCGAATGACCTGCGCAAAGTAAATATTGCATTCATGACTGCCAACGGCGTAGCGTCTATCGTGTTTGCCCTTTTTGTCATTGCCGACCTTTTTATCAACTGATCCCTATGGCGCGAATAATGGCGATTGATTATGGGTTAAAAAGGACGGGTCTTGCCGTCACCGATCCGCTGCAGATCATTGCAACCGGTCTGACCACGGTTGAATCAAAGCAACTTACACCCTACCTGAAAGACTATTTCCAGAAGGAACAGGTGGAGATGGTGATCATTGGCGAGCCGCGCAACTGGGATGATTCGGCTACCCATGCCACCCCGCTGGTAGAAAAATTTGTCAAGGAATTTGTCAAGCTGTTCCCGTCCATGCCCATCCGCCGGGTGGATGAACGGTTTACCTCCAAAATGGCAAAGGCAGCCATGCTGGAAATGGGGCTCAAAAAAATGCAGCGCCGCAACAAGGCCCTGGTAGATGAAATAGCCGCAACCATTATGCTGCAGGAATTTATGAATTCGATTAACCGGTAACAGGCTGGCCCGGGTCTTGCAG
>SDZZ01000831.1 GCA_004173255.1 Chitinophagaceae bacterium
CTGTGCCTGCTCGGCACCGATCCCCAAGCTTTCAAAGGCAACAAAGATACTGGCAACCATCCTGATCACCTCCCATAGCGCAGGCGCCAATACCGCCTCATCAAAATCATTCAGGTCAAAATACACCAGGCCATTGTCAGCACGGTAGCTGCCAAAGTTCTCCATATGCAGGTCTCCGCATAGCCAGGCAATCGGTGATGCTGGAATGCCCGAAACCCTTGAAAGCCGTTGATAGAAAAGGTGGCAGGTACCCCTGAAAAAGCGAAATGCGTTTTCCGCCATTGCCCCATATTTCAGCTCGACCAGCTGCGCAGGCCTTGGGGCATTGAATGTCCGTAGTTTTTCGTAGAGTGTGTCCATAGTCGTTCGTTTTGGAAACAACAACCCGCCAACTTTGTTTTGGGCCGTGGCAAAAGCTGAGCATAACCAACAAAAATCCAAAACCAGGTCCCAAATAAATTGTTAAAAGCAAAAACCTACGATCATGAAAACCCAGCACAACATCAATAGGACAAATAATCCAATTATCACGACACGTGAACCAGAAACCGATATCATCAAGGGCGCATCGGACACCAGTACCATCGATGCCACCAGGGACAACGCACTGAAAAAAATCGATCCTGCGGGCACCACGCCGGAAGACATCTATGGAGTGCTCAACGGGGAACATCCCAATAATGAGGAGCACATCAAAAAAGAGGATGAAGGGGACAACCCGCTGATCGACGGAATCTAACCTTCCGAAAGCTCGATCCAGACCGGGCAATGGTCCGAGGATTTCTCCAGCCGCGAACCTGCCTGTGCACTCCGCCAAGGGTCAGCCTACCGGTCAGGTTATTGTTCAACAGAAAATGGTCGAGCCGCAGCCTGCATCCCTGCCATAGGCATTCCGCAGGTAATCATAAAAGGTATAAATACGCTGCCGTGGATAAAACGTACTGATCGCATCGGTCCATCCTATCCACACGCCGGTGTGGAAAAGTAGAATTGTAAAACCAGAAGGCAAAGCCTTAATTTAGTAGGCCAAAGAGATATGCGATGCCAACATTCCAGTGCCTGTACCTTTTAGCAAACCCTCACCTTGGTCTCATCGAGGTGAAGCGGCTCGACGTGCCAGAGGATGACCCGACAGCCGACAGGTTCTTCTGGCTGAGGCTGAACAGGCAGAGCAGTGA
>SDZZ01000832.1 GCA_004173255.1 Chitinophagaceae bacterium
GGCACGCACCGCTGCAGGCTTACTCCCATTTGTATTGATATTGATACTTCCTTTATCGGTATGTTTTCTTATCTCGATGATTGCTGCGCGGATGGTTTCCCACATCAGCAAGGGCTCCCCTTCGCAACCCTGGCCAAAACTGATCAAAGGAAAAGGCGCTGTTTCAAGATGAGGCACAGTGAACTCTACTATTTCCTCCGACGTCGGCTTAAATGTAAGTCGGTCCTGGGTACTGATGATTGTTTCATCTTCAGGTTGAAAACTGATACAGCCAATGCAGTTGGCATTACAGGCAGGTGAAACGGGTACAGGGCATTCCCATCGGCCAAGGGCCAGGTTTCTAGCAGCAGGACAAGTATAGGTCATGCAGCAGTTTTCCATCAGGTGTTTTACCAGGCGGTTATCCGGATAAGCCTGTAATAAATTGTTGGTACCATCTTCAATAGCATTGTCATCATAACCGGCGGCTTCCTGGCGAATATCCTGTTCAATGCGCACTGCAGGAACGTAGATCTTTTCATCCTGCCAGCCTGCAGCCGTATAACAAAACAAGGGTAATGTAGGTGCATCAGGCAGTGTTTCGTAAGCCGCAATATATAAACCGGTATGTGCAGGTGGAATAAAAGCGGCTACTGCCCAGCCTTTCTCGCAAATACGCATATCACCAGTCTCCACGTCGATCCCTATTCCACGGCGGCCCGGCAGTTCATATAACTGTCCGCCTTCCGGTAATAATATCCATTCGTCATCCTGTATCGGCATTGCATCCCAGCCACTGCGGCCGGTTACAAATAAGGTAGTGTCCTCGAAAATATTTCCTTCTCCATCACTGTACATTAAGAAAGGAGAACTGTTGAGTGGTTCCATGGGCGCAAAAATACTTTTTTAAATTGGGAAAAGGAACGGGAAAGCGTGCAGAGTTGTGGGTTAGCGGTGACAATGATCACGAGAACTGAATCCCGGATGCAAACCATGATCCCCCGGTCAAGCGATCAGCATACGCCTGCAAAATCCATTGAACGCCGTTTCGTCAATCACATTCGCTGTTTCGGGCACAATCACCGCCTGGATGATCCTGTTATTGCTGAAATCTATCGTCAACACGCCATCTTTCAGGATCACATTGTTCAGCTCCTTCCAGGCAAATGTTTTTTTAGGAAATGATGGATAAATAATAG
>SDZZ01000833.1 GCA_004173255.1 Chitinophagaceae bacterium
AATTTCATTAATGGCTTCCGCAGTTGCCTTGTCAACCGTGCCGTTGGTCACCAGTACGCCGCCGAATGCACTTTCCGGATCGCCGGCAAGTGCGGCATCCCATGCTTGTTTTACCGTTGCCCGTTGAGCAATACCGCACACGTTGGTGTGTTTGATGATGGCAAAATCGGTTTCCGTGCCTTCCGGAAATTCGCTGATCAGCTGGATAGCTGCATCCACATCCACCAGGTTATTGTAGGAAAGCTCCTTGCCATTGAGCTGTGAGAAGAGTTTGTCCAGGTCACCGAAGAAAACCCCCGTCTGGTGCGGGTTTTCACCATACCTCATGGTTTTCGGATGCGGGATTGATTCGACAAAATACAGGTCGGCCGGATCGGTAAAATATTTGGAGATGGCCACATCATAATGTGCCACTATTTCAAATGCTTTTGCAGCAAATGCCTTGCGTTGTTCAATGGTTGTTTCACCCTGCTGATCGCGTAGCAACGTTTCCAGTGCGGCATAATCCTTTTTGGCAGCGACGACCAGTACATCACGGAAATTTTTTGCGCCTGCGCGGATCATGGACGGTCCGCCGATGTCAATTTTTTCAATGATCAGTTTTTCTTCCGAGGTGGTTGCCAGTGTTTCCTCGAACGGATAAAGGTCAACGATAACCAGGTCGATCTCCGGAATTTTATATTGTTCCATTTCCTGCATGTCGGTCGGCAGGTCACGCCGTCCAAGGATACCGCCGAATACGGATGGGTGCAGGGTTTTAACCCGTCCGCCCAGGATGGAAGGATAGGTTGTGAGGTCTTCAACAGGTACCACACTGATGCCCATGTCTTCAATAAACTGCCGTGTGCCACCGGTTGAATAAATAATGATACCCTGTTCGTTGAGCAGGCGTACAATGTTTTCGAGACCATCTTTATAAAAAACCGAGATAAGCGCTGACTGAATTTTTTTCTTCATACTGTGTTATTATGGGGAAGTGTGCAGGGCCGCAAAGTAACTGAAAACTTCGCGATGCCCCGGCGGGTTGCCGGTCTTATTTTTAGCGGCCCGGCCGTGGGGCCTGATGACTTTTAAGCGGTGCGGGGGCTTCACCATAAAACTGCCGGAAAAATGAGCGAACGGCTTAACCGCCAGGAAAACGGAACGAACCCGACATTGATACTGCATGGCACGGAA
>SDZZ01000834.1 GCA_004173255.1 Chitinophagaceae bacterium
CACTGCGCAATGCACTCCGGTATTTCGAGCCGCAGCATCATGAAGTGCTGATAAAAGAATTTACTGAAGAACTGGAGACGTACGGACGTATCTATATGTACCGCCTTCGCCCGGAATATAAAATGTATGCAAGGCCAATTAGCGAATATCCGGGAAAATGCGAACAGGCCAAAGCCATCATGCTTATGATCCAGAACAATCTGGATTATGCCGTGGCACAGCACCCGCATGAATTGATTACCTACGGTGGCAACGGTGCGGTATTTTCGAACTGGGCGCAATACAGGCTCACCATGCAATACCTGAGCGAAATGACGGAAGAACAAACACTCGTAATGTATTCCGGCCATCCAATGGGGTTGTTCCCATCGCACAGGGAGGCGCCAAGAGTAGTTGTTACTAACGGAATGATGATACCAAACTATTCTAAGCCGGATGACTGGGAGAAATTCAATGCGCTTGGTGTTTCGCAGTACGGGCAAATGACGGCCGGCAGCTACATGTATATTGGTCCGCAGGGCATCGTGCACGGAACTACCATAACAGTACTGAACGGCGGCAGGAAGATTTCTAAAAATGGCGAAGGCCTGGAGGGAAAGCTGTTTGTTACATCGGGTCTTGGCGGGATGAGCGGGGCACAGCCTAAGGCAGGTAACATTGCCGGCTGTATCACGGTATGTGCCGAAGTAAACCCGAAGGCGGTGCATACGCGCCACAGCCAGGGATGGGTAGATGAAGTTATAAAAGACCTTGACGAGTTAGTCGCCAGGGTTTCTGCCGCAAAGGCAAATAAAGAAGTGGTTTCCATTGCCTACGAAGGAAATATCGTAGACGTTTGGGAGAAATTTGATACCGAAAATATTTACATTGACCTGGGTAGCGACCAGACTTCGCTTCACAACCCATGGGCAGGCGGCTACTATCCTGCCGGGATATCGCTGGAGGAATCGAACAGGCTAATGGCCGAAAATCCGGAAGAATTCAAGGCGAAAGTTCAGGAAACCCTGCGAAGGCATGCCGATGCAGTTAACAGGCACACCGCTAAAGGAACCTACTTTTTTGATTATGGCAATGCATTTCTTCTCGAAGCATCCCGTGCGGGTGCGGATATAATGGCACCTAATGGCATCGACTTTAAGTACCCGAGCTATGTGCAGGATATTATGGGGC
>SDZZ01000835.1 GCA_004173255.1 Chitinophagaceae bacterium
TGGTGACGTGTGGCTGACTGTAAGGCTTGTTGCTTTGTCCGGAACAGCCCCGTTTGTTGGCCAGCCTGCCCCGCGCGGATCGCTTCAGATTCCCCAACTTTGTTCAAACGCAAACCCATGGATATCCTTCAGCTACCCGAAGCCATTTCCGTTTTTGGAAAGCAAGTCACTACTTTCCCAAATGGTATCAAGGCCGCGTACGATTCACTGGTGGATAAACTCCCGGGTGGATTCGAAGGGCGGCCGTACTACGGGTTGAGTAAAATGGAGAATAGCCAGGTCCTGTATTACGCGACAGCCAAAGAAATGGAAACTGGCGAGGCCGAGCGGTACGGCGAGACCCGCTTCTCGATTCCCGAAGGAGCGTACCTCGCCCAAACGATCTGGCAATGGCACGATAAAACGGGCTCGGTCGCAAATGTCTTTCACGAACTCATGCAGGACGTGCGGGTGGAGCCCGGCAGCTGGTGTGTGGAGTGGTACAAGAGTGATGAAGAACTGGTCTGTATGATGCGATTGCGACCCGGGCAAGGCGGGTAAGCGAGGACCAGGCATTATGCGGCCAGTAAGGTATTTGAATTCACCGGTAACAATACCCACAAGGCTTTTCATGCCCTGACTTAGCTGCCTCTTTTACCGTAACCGTATCGATGCGATGAGTGCACCTTTTGAGCCCCTGACAGAGTTTGTTGTGGTAGGCATAACTTGTACCGGAGTGACAGACATAGACTTTGTCCCCGTGTCCTGCAGACCCGCTTCCGAAAGCCACTAATGAGGAAAAAATAACCGTGAATACAAAAACGGGTTTCCAACTTTTAAAAAGTGACAACATCGTGTTTGTTGATTTCTTCCAAATTAGGTTAAAATACCACAATCTTCCAATTGGAGATCGAAGATAGGAGCTGTTCGAAACGACAATAATCGATAACAGAACAACATTTACCAGTGCCACCTCTATTGCAGGGAAGAGGAAACGAAGCCCGCTCTTTCCCCGGCCCCGTTGCTTTAAGCCCGTCTCTAAACTCTGCAAGTTCGCGGCAAGCCAACAAAAAAGCCTCTTCAACTTTCGCTGAAAAGGCTCTCTTTGTTTAGTCGGGAAGACAGGATTCGAACCTGCGACCCCCTGGTCCCAAACCAGGTGCGCTACCGGCCTGCGCTACTTCCCGATC
>SDZZ01000298.1 GCA_004173255.1 Chitinophagaceae bacterium
CCGTGCATCGAGGAAGCCCGGACTGCAAGGCTGGTATTTCATCCCGGCAATTACCAGTTGCAGTGCGATGTTATTCCCTTTAGTGCCATGGTATATATCGGCATCAATGCCTTCCTGCTGGATAATATTCCAGGTCATGTCCCAGATAGTTGCGCACCAGATTTCACCAATGGTATGCGGTTCACCGGAAGTGTTTCCAGCCATCATGCTATAATTCCATGGATTCACTGCAAGATTGGTTGAATAGGGGAACTTGCGGATGCCGGGACCATTGGCCGCCTGGGAAATCGCGTAAGTGCCGATAGTCCGGGGATTGGGGCCATCCGATACGTTAGTCGTTGCCCAGTTGGTGGTAACCATCAGCGAAATATAGTCACTCCATCCTTCCCCCATTTGTTCGGCATTGACCAGGCAGCCGGCTGCGGCAGGCCCGCCGGTGAGACGGTTGGAAATGCCATGTACATATTCATGCGCAATAATTCCATTGTCGATGGACCCATCCCGCAACAAGCCGGTTGACCTGACAGTACCGGTTAATCCCGGCATATTACTTTTCAACGTAACAGCATCACTATATGATATCATTACCGCGGGAATGTTAATGCTAAGATCAGAACCGGTCATCGTAAACGGTGCCTGTCCCGCAATATTGTTGGCCACAATTACAGCCACAGCTCCTGCATTTTGTGCGCTTTTAATTTTCGCTGCGAAGTTGCAGTTTCCCCCGCGGTCGATCAGGGCAATATTACCATTAATGGCCGCTGCATTGGCCAATGTGCCGCAACCCAACCCCTGTCCGGACTGGTCAACAACCCAGATGATTGACCCTGACCTGTTGCCCGTGTACGCCAGCTGGCTGGTGAGCGTCATACCGCTTTCCACAACCATATACGTATTTGCTGCAGCGGCCGGGGCAGACACCAGCAGTGAAGGGGTTGTTGCGGTATTCCATTGATACATCCGCATACGCGGTTTCTCGCCGTCGGGTGGCGTTGTGAAATTGGCGTTGTTCATGCCTGCACCGTCTTCGGAGTGTGCGTTTACAAAATCGTTTCCAAGTCCGCCCCTGTTGAGGTTATCCGCCTGGAAGTTGCCTGCCGCTTCGTCAAAGCCATACTGATAGGTAACGTCATGCATGACATTGTTCCAATAGAACAGGTTGTCGGTTGCAGCCCGCAGGTTGCTGTTCACGCTTGGGTTCTGGGCAAAGTCAAGTGGTTTATCAAAGGTCAGCGCGGGGATTACCGTGCTGGAATTATCAGAAATACCGGTTGACGGGTATGCACCTGTTATATTTTCCTGCGCCCACACATTGTTACCCCTGGTTATATCGTAGTTGGCATTATTGTCATAGTGCCATCCCAATGTAACCGCGTCGTTACCGGCACCTGCTCTCAGCCATGGATTGGTTTCAAGAACGCGGTTGCCAAAATTCTGCGATTCCGTATAGATTGGGTATACGCGATAGGACGCACTGGCAACAGTTGGAGGTGCTGGCGCCCATGCCGATGGTGGGGTAGCACCGAATGCCTTCCCGACCTGGCGGGCGGTTGGCTGAATTGACTTTTGCTCCATGTTGGTACGCCCGGTTACCGGGTTATTCGATGCTGGGGTAAAAAGGCGGAAGGAGGTCATTGTTGACGAGGCGGTCTGTTCCGGGGCACCGCTTCGCTGATTGAAAGTTGCAGGCCCGTCATTACAGTCCTCTTCCCTTTTTTCCGAAACAATCAGGCTGTTGTCGTCCAGATATTCCCCGCTCTGCGCATCAATGCGGACAAACCAGTCACCTTTCTGGTCGGGCGTTGCAACGCGCACGTTCCAGGCAAGCTTTATCAATCCGGTTTCAGCAATGGGTAGCCACACCAGTTCGGCCGTGGTGCTATCGAGTCCGAGCCCGGCAGCCCGGTAAACAAAACGTTTATGGTCATCATCCTGCCGGATCAGTTGGGGACCGGCCATCAATGGAATGGAAAAATGATTACTGGCCAGCCGGACCGCCTGTTGCGGGTCAACAAAGTACCCGGTCGTTTTTGCAGTAGCTGCGGGAAACCTGCGGACGAAATCTTGTTGCTTCACCAGGAGAGTGTCGTTGCGGAAGGTATACACACTGATCTTGTTGTACACAGGTACACCGAGATGCAACTGCTGGGCGTATATCTGGAAGGTTCCGGCGCGTTTGTCTTCGTATGCAGCGGTCACACGCAGCTCGCTGAGCATTGACTTGCCGAGGCCGGTCGCCACGATATTTTTTTCAAGCAGTTGCTCCGCTTTTTTAAATGAATTTACTTTTTGTTGGCCCAGGGCAGGTACAACAATGCATACGGGGAACACGAGGAGGAAAAGCGCCCTTTTCCCGGCCTGCAGATATCTGGTCATAAGCTGACGTATAGTTTTGTTTCTAAAAAGACAGCCTTCGGATCGGGCCGTTGGTGATTCATTGGAGCGGGAATGGTAGCCGGGGCAAAAACGGAGTCTAAAATACAGCTCCGCGATCCGGGGGCGCCCGAATCGCGGAGCTATTTAGTATCTGGTGCAAGGCAACGGGTAACTGGCGCAGCTGCATGACCGACGGCCGTTCTTCCGGACGGGCACAACATCATCGGCACCCCTTTTTATTTCGAAGCAGTATAATCCACCATCCACTGTACACCAAACTTGTCAGCAAACATTCCAAAATAAGAACCGGTCGGACCATCAGCGATTGGCATTTCAATAGTCCCGCCTTCTGATAGTCCGTTGAATAATTTATCCGCTTCCTCGCGGCTGTCTGCACTGATGGAGATAGTATTCCGGTTATCATTTTCCGTCACCTTACCCATCATTTCCATCACATCACTACCCATGATGGCATGCCCCCCGCCAACAGGCAACGAAATATGCATGATGCGCTCAGCATCGTTTTCCGGTATCTGGAACTCCGGGCTGGATATTTCCTTATACCGTTTAAGGTTTGAAAACGATCCGCCAAAAACGGACTTGTAAAAAGTAAATGCCTCTTCCGCATTACCATTAAAATGAACGAAGGGATTGATACGTGCCATGTTTTGATTTTTTAGTTATGAAGCCATTCGGTTGCGAATATATGCGCAACCTTTTGGTTTCCCAAATTATTTTGCCCACAGTCACATTCAAACCCGAAAATGCCCCTTTCAAATCTCCCCGGGGTTGTTGAATGATTTGTGCGTGATTTGTAATCGGAATGAAACAATTGATTTACCTGCAATTTTTGATCTGCATAGCTGCCGGTGGGCAGGCTCAGGTTGCCGTGCTCGATTCGATCCATCCCCTGTTTAACAGTCAAAAACTGAATGGCGATAGCATCCGCAAGCACTTTGATAATTTTGAACCCGCCTCCCCCAGCCACAAAATGACTGGAAAGGACAACCAGGTCATCCTCTCCATGTTCCACTCCAAAGCGTTGTACCCATATACCGGGCTTGGACTGAATGAACAGTTGAACGAAATGATCCCCTTCGAAATGGAATTGCCAAGGGAGATGGGCTTTGCAGTAATGAATAACAGCCCGACAACTTCCTCCGGCGTGCCGTTGTTTGATTCCACTCCTGCCCTGGTTATGGCGTATGGCATTAACCCGCAGAACAAGGACCAGTTCCGGTTCAGGGTAATGGTCAACCGTAAGGATGAACTGGTCGGCTGGCGGCAGCCACAGCTTTTTTGTCCCATCATGACCGTTCAACGGCACAGATGCCGGGCTCAACAGGCAAATGGCATTGAAGGTACTCCACGTTCGGGAGGAACGTTCTTCCCCGTTATCGTCGTTTCCTGGTTTATGTATCCGGTCAGCCAATGGACTGCTGCAAACAGACGCCATAATGAAATCGGCCGACTCTGTTTACCGGATAGTAAAAAAATACGACGATGACTTCCTGAAACAGCATCCCGGGTTTGCCTGGGCAATTGACAATGAACGGGATTCCTAGTACCTGGGGTGGCTGATTGTGGCGTTTTACAATAAGCCAATGCCATCAGCCATCATTGACCAGGTCCGGAAACACCAGCCCCTGTTCATGTCGAACGACGGAGTCGCTTTCTACAGAAACCTCATGAGTTATGTAGTCAACGGAAACTATAAAACAACGGACTCCCTCCAAAAACAGCTTTTTGCAGACAGGCAGGGATGGTCTGCCGAGAAAATAGCCTTACAGGATTCTATTGAAAAATATGAAGCCGTTGCAGACAGCAACCAGGTGAAGGTCCTTAAGGGGCTCGTATCCAGACGAAGGAAAATGTTCAGGCCCGAACTGGACCAGATCGCACTGCGGCAATCCCTTCTTTATATCCGCAATTACACCCGGGGCCCGAGGGCCGATCTGATGACTGTACAGCTGATGGAAATGTGGAAAGACAATTTTGCATTCGCGTACCCGGTGCTGATTGATGAAATCGGATCATCATGGACAAAAAATTACGTCAAACGCAAATTGGATCTTGCCGTTCAGAACCAGCAGGAAGTGAATGCCCTGTTCAAAGCCTCTCCGGCAGCCAAACCCGGGGATAATTATTTTATCGGTACCCCTGTCGCCGACCTGCCGTTCAATGCACAGCTTTTTAAACTTGATAGTATTAGCAGGATAGAAACCTTCCTTTCCGACCTCAGGCAAAAGTTCAGTGGTAAAGTATTGCTGATCGACATCTGGGCAACCTGGTGCGCACCGTGTTTGAGTGACATACCCAACAGCAAAAAATTACATGAGGAAAATGGCGACCTCCCGATCGAGTATATTTATATCTGCACCAGCAACTCGTCTGACGAAGCCACCTGGAAAAAACGTATTGCAGCATTGAAGCCCCCGGGTACCCACATTTTCATGGACGATGCTTTACTGGTATCCCTTCGCAGGCTACTGCATGCAGAAGGCGGTTTCCCAACCTACGTAGTGATTGACCGGGAAGGAAAAGTAAACACCAAAGCAATCAGTTTCCTTTCCCAATTTGACCGGGAAAAATTAAAAGCTGCAACAAATATCCAGTAGTACCGGTTTTACGGAAGTCTCGCCACCAGGCTTTCCGGCATCAGCCTTAAAATAAAATAAATCACTTTCCACTTAAAACCCGGGACGATCACAAAACCGCCACCGGCATGGAAAACTTTCCGGGCAACAAATTCCGGTTCAAGCAACAATGATTCGGGGAGATCCAGGTGACTGGTCATTTTGCTGCGGATGTAGCCGGCAACCACCACATTCACAACTACCTTGCGGGAATGAAGGTACTGCCGTAAACCCGCGAGGTACTGGGTAAAGGCCGACTTGGTGCTGCCATAAACGAAATTACTTTTCCGACCCCGTACCCCTGAAAGTGAAGACAAGCCAATAATCCGTTCGAGCCCGGGATTGTTGTCCATCGCCACTATATTAAGTATGGACACTGCACCCGCATACAACACCTTCATCATCCGGAATGTGGCCTCCCAGTCAACCAGTGCCCGGTCATTTTCCACCTGGTAACCTGCAGCATACAGTACGACAGTTGGTTTATGGGGAAGGGAGTGGTAAAACGCCGGATGGGTATCGAATGCTTCAGCATCAAAATAAACTATATGCACCCGCCCGCTATCGAATTTTTCGCGGATCGCAAACTGCGATAGTTCGTCGACACTCCTCGAAGCCAGCGTTACGTGCGCACCTGATTCAATATAAAAC
>SDZZ01000299.1 GCA_004173255.1 Chitinophagaceae bacterium
ACTTTCCAGGCGGCAACATGGTTAAAAATCCAGCAGGTAAAAATGGTCAGTCCAAGGTACCACGAAGAATGCTGGAGGAGGTCTATATAATAATTATAAGAGGTGTTTGTCAGCTTCTCGATCCTTGCTCCAGGATCGAGTGAAAGGATCACCGTAATAATTCCAAGCGCCGCAGCAAGGCAGAGCTTTGCCTGTTTGTTGTTCATAGGGCGTGTTATTTTATGGGTAACCTAGTAAGCATTTTTTTCACCGCGCGCCATGTTCAGCACGGTAAGGAACATGATCCTGGTGTCGAGCCACAGGCTCCAGTTTTCCAGGTACCAGATATCATGTTCAATGCGGCGTTCGATGTCCTCATCTTCCCTGACTTCACCGCGAAATCCATTGACCTGCGCCCAGCCGGTAATACCGGGTTTCACGAAATGGCGGATCATGTAATTACCAACAATTTTAGAGTAGTCGTCGGTATGCTGGATCATGTGTGGCCTGGGTCCGGCAACACTCATGTTGCTCATGAGTACATTGAAAAATTGCGGCATTTCATCGAGGTTGCTTTTGCGCAGGAAGCGGCCCAGCCTGGTGATCCGCGCATCGCCTTTGGTAGCCTGGCGTGCATTGGCATCGCGGTTTACCTTCATGCTGCGGAACTTGATACATTTAAACGGACGGCCGCCAACACCACTGCGTTCCTGGATGAAGAAGATAGGGCCGCGTGAGTCGAGCCAGATAAGGATGGCCATGATGGGCACCAGCCAGGACAGGATCAGCAGGATAACGAGTGAACTGACTGCCAGGTCAAACAGACGCTTGCGGATGCGGTTGCCCACATCATCGAGCGGTTCTTTGCGTAACGACAGGACTGGTATGTCGTTAAAGTAATTAATATGAACCGGCTTGCGGATAAAATGGCTGAGGTCCGGCACAATGCGGAACCGGATGCAGGCATTATCTGCTTCATTCATCAGGTCATAAATACCATCCTGCTGCTCGGGCGCGATGGTAGAGAAAATTTCGGTTACTTCATAAGCGCGGGAAACCGATACTGCATCGCGGACACCACTGATGATCGGGTAGTTCGACAATTCGGTTACATTGGCCGGCTCTTCACAAAACCCGACTATCTTGGTTTTGATGGGCGCTGCCTCCAGGTACTCGGCCAGCTTGCGGGCACGGTCGTTGAACCCGATGATCATTACCTTTTTTACAATATAGTTGCGGCTTTCAAAGAAATAATAAAGACCAAGATGGAAGAAACGGTTTACCAGCAGGCTGATACCGAAACTGCAAAGCACGCTTACAAAGAAGAGGCGGGAGATGGCCGTTTCCTTGAACAGGTACAGGTACAGTACTTCCATTACGCAGAAGTACACGAATGCCTTTACCGTTTCGCGGCTGAATTTCTCAAATGAAAATATGTTTCGGTTGAGGTATATACCAACAAACCAGCTCACGGCTACCCAGATACTGTTGCTGAAAAAAGAAAGGTAGGTATATTCCTTGGTGGAATCGGGAGAGATGTTGTCACTGAAGATGTACCAGTTGACCAGGAAAACCAGGTTGAGGACGAGGAGGTCAAGCACTACAAATGCCAATCGAAGAAGATTTGCCAGACGCTGGTTCATGATTAAGTTTTGAGATAGGGCGATTTCCTTGTTTAAAAAACAAACACGGATTTCAGAAGAAACAGGACTTTAAAGCAGAAAGGTCAGGGGATGCGAAAGGATTTCACGTTGCAGGCAAAAGTTATGCTAGTTCTTTCCGAGGAAGGATTCAGATGGGTTGCGAAAACAACCAGGAGCCGTAAAAGTAGTAAAAAAATCGTTGCCAGCAGTCTGGGAGGCGGAAAAAAAGCCGGTTACGCTCTAAATAATTATTTTTTGCACCGCATCAGGCCAGCTCTTCTTTCATTTTATCGAGGACCCGGGTCCTGATCATTTTCTGCGCTACGCCGATCATGTTGGAGAATGCAAGTTCGCCGGAAATACCGTGCCCGATGATAACCGGTTTTGATACACCAAGAACCGGCGTGCCGCCGTAGATTTCAAAATTGAAACGGTCGAAGTAAGGTGATTGCAGTTGCTGGTTGCGGCTGACATCATAAAGTGATTCGGCAAATTTGAGCAGGATGTTGCCAGTGAAGCCTTCGCAGACCATCACATCTGCTTTATCTGCCAGCAGGTCACGGCCTTCAATATTGCCGATAAAATGGATATGTGAGTTGGCTTTGAGCAGTGGATAGGTGGCCTGGGCAAGCAGGTTGCCTTTACCTTCTTCTTCACCCACGTTGATGAGTGCTACCCGGGGCTCGCTGATACCAAGGATCTGTTGTGCATATACAGAACCCATCACCGCAAACTGGTTCAGTTGTTCGGGTTTACAATCTGCATTCAGGCCCACATCGAGCAATAGGCCGTTGCCCCCGTTTTCCCTGGGGATTACCGAGGAAATGGTTGGCCGGATCACCCCGTCAATGGCCCTGATACTGAAGAGTGCCCCTACCAGCATGGCGCCGGTGTTACCCGCACTGATAAACGCATCGATCTTCCCGGCTGCAAGTAACCCGAACCCGATAGCAATGGAAGAATCCTGTTTTTCCTTCAACGCCTTCGTCGGGTGCTCGTGCATCCCGATCACCTGGGTAGATGGCACAATGGTGTATTTTCCCGGAAGGGGATGGTCTTCCAGTAATACGCGTAGCGCGGCCTCATCACCGATCAGCGTCAGGTGTGCGGGCTCGGTTTCCTGCTGCAGGTACCGAAGCGCACCCTTCACCGCCTCCAGGGGCGCAAAGTCGCCACCCATCATGTCAAGTCCTATATTCATACTACCGGAATGTAATGATTATATAAATACAAATTCCAAATTACACCAGTGCCACCGCCGTGGCTGGAAGCGCTGGCGGAAGACCCGCCATGGCTTGAAGTCCGGCTGGAAAACCAGTACATGTATAACCATGCACCGGTAAAGCCCGATAAATTTGGAATCCAGGTCTTGAAAAAGGGATGTCCTTATTTCTTAACAGGGGAAATTTCAGCAACCACCTTTCCTTTGTAGTAAAGCTTTCCTTCACTTACATGGGCACGGTGACGCACATGAAGTTCACCTGTCGTGCTGTCGGTTGATAATGTTTGTGACGTAGCCTTGTAATGAGTCCTGCGTTTCGCGCTTCTCTGCTGACTATGTCTGCGTTTGGGATTTGGCATAACCTAACTATTAATCTTTGATATAAAAATTTGTGTTCAATACAGTGTTGCCACTGCGTTTATTCTTTACCCAGGTCCTTAAACTTCTCCAATCCTTTCCAGATCGGGTTCGCTGACACTTCCGGGTCTTTCACTTCCAGTTTCTTCAGGATGTCGATTGCTGCAGGATTGCACTGCGGCCCATCGGCATTATTGTAACCACATGTTTTCTGCATCGGTATGCTGAGGTTGATGAACTCATAAATCCAGGCGGCAACGTCCAGATGGCTTTCGCCACGACCGATATAGTACACATCCGGATCTTCTTCCTGGTCATTCATCAATTCAGGTTCCTCCACCATTTTAACGGTGATCCTGAATTCATCCCACAATTCCAGCGGCAGGTCATTACCACAGCGATCACAATTCACTACCAGGCTGCCACCCACTTCAAATTTCAGCAGCATAAAGCTGCTTTTCTTATCGAGGGTCACTTTTACCTGGGCATTCACCGCTGTGAAATCCTGCGCCTGGAACGTTTCAAAAAACTTGTCAGTTATCAGGTAGCTGTACTCGTGGACTCCCGGTTTTAACCCAACGAACGGTATTTCAAATTCACGACGGTACCCCATGTCTGCTTTTTTCCTTTTCCGAAAGGTCGAAATTTCGGGAGGCAAAGGTAGCAAAATCTGCGAAAAAATCCTGCTTTATTTTCAGGACCTGATCTTTTGCTATTTTAGCGGCTCGTACTCACTAAAACCATTGATTTGCAAAAGTTTCCGGGCAGGCTTTTCGCCCGTTTAATGAAGAGCTGGAGCTGGGTGCTGCTGATCCTGCTGGTGATCGCCATCAAATGGGCTGCGCTATATCCCCAATTTGTGGAAAGGTACTATACTTACGGGCTCTACCCGGTAATTTCCAGGATCCAGCGTTTGCTGCTTGGATGGATCCCTTTCAGTGTGGGTGACCTGTTTTACGGTTTTGTGCTGCTGTTGCTGGCATTCCGCATCGGCCGTTTCTTCCGGTTGTTATTCCGCAGGGAGCTCAACCGCAATTATTTCCGGATGGCCCTGCAGCAGTCAATTTTCCTGGTACTTTTTATTTATGTGTTTTTTTACGGATTATGGGGTCTTAATTACAACAGGGAGGGCATTGAAAAGCAACTGGGCCTGAAGGTGCAGCGCTACAGCCTGGCCGATCTTGACACCTTGGCCACCGTACTGCAGGGCGAACTTAACCGGTATGCTGCCGGGGTGACGGAGCAGTCGCGCGATGATTTTGACAAGAAAAGCCGGTTGTTCAGGGAAGCCCGCAATGCGTACACCGCAGCGTCCGTTTCACACCCCTTCCTTCAGTACGGTGGTGCATCGGTAAAACCATCCATCTTCAGTTATGCCGGCAACTACCTGGGCTTCCAGGGGTATTACAACCCTTTCTCCGGCGAAGCGCAGGTGAACACCACCACACCGAGGTTCCTGGAGCCATTTGTAACCACACATGAAATTGCGCACCAGCTGGGCTATGCCAAGGAGAATGAAGCCAACTTTGTAGGTTTCCTGGCCTGCCTGCATTCCCCATCGCCCGTGGTACTGTACTCCATGTACTTTGACATGTACAACTATGCTGCCGGTGAAATTTACCAGCGCGACAGCACCCGGGCGAAAATGTATTCGGAGAAACTGCATCCCCAGGTAAAAAAAGATATTATAACCCTGCGCACTTTTATCCGGAGGCACCGCAACCCCGTGGAAGCTTTTATTATGTGGGGATACGGCAATTACCTGAAAGCAAATAACCAGCCCGGGGGTAAACAAACCTACAATGAAGTGGTTGGCTGGCTGGTGGCTTATTACAAAAAATTCGGCACAGATGCCCTGAAAGCTGCTGTGGCAGCGGATATCCGCTAAACTGTTGCCTTACTCAGAAAGCATTCTTCCACATCATGCTCTCGACCGGACGGTCAGGCTGTCCGCTGTATTTTGCGTTTTTCTTCTGGTTGTAGCTGGTACCAATTTCACCTTCCACCGGGAAATAAATCAGCTGCCCGACCGGCATACCCGCATAAACTTTTACTGGTTGTTTGACAGAAATCTCCAGCGTCCAGTGACCACAGAAACCAACATCACCCTTTCCTGCGGTAGCATGTATGTCGATGCCAAGCCGGCCGGTGGATGACTTGCCCTCCAGGAAGGGTACATGCGCATGTGTTTCGGTATACTCCATCGTAACCCCCAGGTAAAAAATATGCGGATACAGCACAAAGCCGTCTTCCGGTATTTCGAAGTGTTCAATTTCGTTGTGCTTCTTTGCATCGAGGATATGTTCGCGGTAAGTGGCCAGCCATTTACCCAGGTGTACATCATAACTGTTGCTGCCAAGGCACTCCCTGTCGTATGGCACCAGTTTGATGGTGCCCTTTTCAATCTCTTCCGCTATGCGCAAATCCGATAAGATCATTTTTATCCGTTAATTTTATGAC
>SDZZ01000836.1 GCA_004173255.1 Chitinophagaceae bacterium
GCAATGCCTCCAAGGCTCAGGAGTTTCTGCGGAATCTGCGGGCAGCGACACCGGTTGCCAGGACGGAACCCATAAGAAGCGCGAAAGTTGAGCCTCCCTCAGGAACATTGCCAGTGTTGGAGAGCGGGAGATCCAACTGAAGAACAGCGGGTCCGCCACAGCATTCAGTGTACACTAACTCAAATGGAAACGTGCCGCTGGGACCTGTGTAGGTTGCAATGGAAGTGATCGGGGCAGTGGGGCCAGGGTTGAAATTAAGGTCAAGGCCGCCGATGATCAGACTCAGACCATCATCATGCGTCACCGTGAACGTCTGTCCATTCGTGACAGAGACAAAGCCGTTGAAGTCAAGAAGCGTTCCCGTGATGCCGTTGTCCATCAGGGAAGCAAGCGTGCCGGGGGTGTTCTCAGTGATGTTGAAGGCGGAACTGCTCGCGAGCCATGTGGCCACGGTCACCCCTGTGCCTGTGAAATTGAAGGGGGACTGCACGTCAAACGTCACGTCCGGAGGCGTGACAGGAACATTGGAGGGAACGGCGTTGAGAGTGATGATTTCCGGAACTTTATACAGATTTCCAGAGATGATGTTCACAGCAGCGTGAGCACTGCCTGAAAGGATGCAGATGGTTGCCAGAGCGGCGGAAGGAAACAGTTTCATGGCGGGCTGGTGTTGAAGACGGCCTTCTCTTAAGAATCTGAAGGCATGCCATTTTCAGCAGCATAAACGGGGCCAGGTAATAAATACTGTAATTAGCTTTCCTGTTGTTGTATAAATATCAGTATTTTGTGCTTAATTATTATTTTTTAATATTTTTTCCTACACTACGGTTTTATTATGTAAAATAATCCGACAAAAGCAGCTCTCAAACCGTGGCCTGCGCCCATTTTCAGCCGTGATTCCCGCGGCGAATGCCCCAAAATCCTCATTTTTGATGAAAATGGCTGAAATTTCCGCTGCGGGGCGCAGGCAAGGAAACCGAAAGTGTAAAAATTTCCGACAGGAATGTGAAATTCACCGACAACCTGTGGAATCGCTGTTAGGTCCTCCCGCGCGCGGTCCACAAGAGCCCTTGGAGGAGCCTGCCGCTGATGGGATCGGCGCGCTCTCTGTTTGGGATCACCGCTCCCCATACAGTGAGAGCGGAGGACGCGCCGTGCAGCGCGGC
>SDZZ01000300.1 GCA_004173255.1 Chitinophagaceae bacterium
GACAAGGGGTTCCCAGGAAAAAATAAAAATGGAAAAAGCTCCGTCACAGGAGCTTTTTCCATTTTCAACAACACACCGATTACCTGTAATTCCTGATATACTTTTCCAGTTCCGCCTTGTTTGCATTGAATGAAAGCAGGTCAGCAACCAGGTAGTAGTTACGTTTATCAACCGTATTCTGGTAAGCCTGTTTGGCCAGTTCAAGTTTGTTGTTTTCAAACGTAAACAGTTGTACCAGTTGCTTTACCTGTGCAGCAGTAAGGGCATTGGATCTTACCACCTGTGTGGCCGACTTGATCTTGTTGCCTTCCAGCCACTCCTTGTCGATTGACTGTAACACACGCTCAAAGTCGCGGTTGTTCATCGACGATTTATAACTGGCGCCATTATCATAGTCGTCCCACTGGTTGTTGTTACCATAACCATCGTTATAGTCATACTCGTTTCCCTGACGTCCATTGGTTTCTTTCATGGCGTTCATGGTTACCTGGTTGTTCCGGCCAATGGTAATGTTGTGGCTGGTACGGCGTTTCACGTCAACCGATCCGTTATACACCACTTCAAACTTCGATGACCGCTGGTTAAAGAAACCATTGTTCCGCTGTTTGTAAACAATGACATTGTGGAAACCCTGCGTAATACCAGTGATGATTACCGCGTCATCATTTGGCTCAAATTTTTTCCCGTCAAGTACCACACGGATTTTAGAGTTGTCGTTCGACTTGACAAAGATGCTTCCTGAAGGTTTTGCTTCTGCGGCAAATAACGATACACTCATCAGGGTTGAAGCTAAAAGGGTAAAAATCGTTTTCATGTTTTTTAATTTTAAATCTTCCGGATCCAAAATCGGATCCATGTAAAAAGGACCAAAGCACGTGCCGCCGTGCCAGATTTTACCGTTCTGCAAATCACTTAACAACGAATTTGGCTAAGGGAAATAAAAATTAAAACGCCGCTTAAACCCCGTAACTTTTACCATGTCTATGCGGATTCTGTGGCAAGCCCGGATTTTGTGAACAAAACCCCATTTATGTAAAATGGGTTAACCCTGCATCCCATCCCTGCACCTTATTTTTTACCTTGGGGCAGATTTAATTTATAACTATGAAGCGGATCATCTTATTTCTTTCCTTATCAACCTTATTCTGCATGGCAGCATCCAACAGTTCGGGCCAGTCACCTGTTAAAAATTATGAAAAAGAATGGAAGACCGTCCAGGCACTGATCGATAAACGCCTGCCCGCCTCCGCACTTACAGAAGTTAAAAAGATCTATACCCTGGCAAAAAAAGAAAAACAGGAAGCCCAGGTGATCAAGTCGGTCGCCTATCGGCTGATGCTGCAGTCGGAGAACCGGGAAGACAATGACATAGCAGCCATTAAAGAGGTGGAAACCGAAATCAAAACGGCAACGCAACCCGCAAAATCAATCCTTACCAGCCTGCTGGGTGATTTGTACCTCGGCTATTTCCAGGAACACCGGTGGAATCTTTACAGCCGCACCAGTACCAGTTACGCGCCCGATGACCTGGCTACCTGGTCGGCCGACCAGCTTCATGCAAAGATTGGAAGTCTCTACCTGGAGTCTTTGCGCGAAAGCAGCCTGCTGCAGAACACGCGGTTACCGGAGTTTGAAGCCATCATTAATAAAGGAAACATGCGGCACCTCCGGCCCACTATGTACGACCTGCTGGCCCACCGCGCGCTGGATTATTTTAAAAATGATGAACGCTCCGTCACCAAACCGGCATACGCATTCGAGATCAATACCGCCTCCGCTTTTGACCCGGCTGCAGATTTTATCCACCGAAAATTCGATACAAAGGACAGTGCATCCCTGCAGCACAAAGCCCTGCTCCTTTTCCAGCAACTGATCGCGTTCCATTTAAAGGACGTTTCCCCCGACGCGTTGATTGACGCCGACCTTGAACGGATCCAGTTTGTGTACAGTAATTCCGTACACCCGGATAAAGAGACGTACTATTTTAATGCGGTCAACCATATTGCCCACCAATATGAAAACACCCCGGCTGCTGCACAGGCCTGGTATCTCGTTGCAGCATTCCATGAAAAAAACGCAGCTACCTATTCCCCGCTGGGTGATACCACTTACCGCATGGACCGGCTCAAGGCAAGGGGAATCCTTGAAAAGATCATGGTACAGAAAGATTCGTCCGAAGGCAAAGTGAACGCCATCAACCTGCTGAATACAATCAATGCACCTTCTTTTTCATTCGAACTGGAAAAAGTGAATGTGCCCGGACAGCCGTTCAGGACATTGGTGAGTTACCGCAACCTTGCCAGACTCAACCTGCGGATTGTAAAGGCAGATGCCGGCCTGAAGGCAAAACTGAAAGACATCTACAATGAAAAATCATGGCCGGCCATCGTAAATGCACCTGCCCTGAAATCATGGGAGCAGGCGTTACCACTCACCAATGACCTGCAGGAACACAAAGTCGAAATAAAAATCGACGGGCTGCCTGCCGGCGAATACTTCCTGCTGGCCGCAAATGGCGAAAAGATGGCTGACACCAAAGTAATGGTGGGTGCCCGCTTGTTCTATGTTTCTTCCATCAGTTTTGTAAACCAATCGGAAAACTATTTTGTACTGGACCGCGATAACGGGCAGCCGCTCGCAGCAGCCAGCGTGCAGGCATGGGAAGAAAAATATAATTACGATACCTACAAATACAGTACGGTCAAAGCCGGTCTTTACAAAACAGATGCAAACGGTTATTTTAAACTGGCCACAGCGGCAAAGACCGAAAAAGGGTATTACCGGAATAACAATATCAAGCTGGAGATCTCTTACAACAAGGAAAAGCTGTTCATGGATGAATCCATTTCCAATACCTATTACAACCGGTATGATGATGACCAGGAAGTGCCTGAGCAGCCGAAGGTCTTTTTGTTTATGGACCGCGGCATCTACCGTCCGGGGCAAACCATCTATTACAAAGGCATGGTACTGCAAAAGAAAAAGGGCAACAGGGAATCGCAGATCCTGACCGGATTCAAAACCATTGTTCAGCTGCAGGATGCCAATGGCGAAGTAGTTGACTCGGCCGCAGTTACCACTAATGATTATGGCTCATTCAATGGAAAATTTACGTTGCCCGCTTCGGGCCTCACCGGAAGTTTTTCCCTTAACATTGAGGCAACCGGCAGCAGCACCAGTTTCCAGGTGGAAGAATACAAACGTCCGAAATTTGAAGTAAGTTTTGAACCACTCAAAGGAACTTATAAGGTCAATGACAAAATAACCGTAACCGGTATTGCGAAAGCTTATGCCGGTAATGCAATAGATGGAGCCACTGCAACCTGGAGGGTTGTTCGCCAGCCCAGGTTTATTTATCCCTGGTTATACCGGGGCTGGTTGCCCGTGACAGCACCGCTGGAGATTGCGCACGGCGATGTGAAGACGGATGCGAACGGGAAGTTTGACATCAGCTTTGATGCAATCCCTGACCTGGGAGTGAACACAAAACTGGATCCTGTTTTTGATTATGAACTGACCGTCGACGTGACCGATGGTGCAGGGGAAACGAGGAGCGCCAACCAGACAGTGACTGCCGGATATAAATCACTGTTCCTGAAAAACAGTATTCCAGCCAGCCAGCCATTGGACAGCCTCAAAGCCCTGGCGATCTGGGCGGAAAACAGCAACGGACAGTTGCAGCCTACTACTGCCCGGGTAACTATCACCAGGCTGCAGTCGGAAAAGCGACTGATCCGCAAACGCCTCTGGGAGCGGGCCGACCAGTTTGTGATGGGTAAGGAAATGTATACCCAGGCATTCCCCTATGATGAATACGACCAGGAAAGCGACCCTACCACCTGGAGAAAACTCGACAAGGTGTTTGAGCAAACAGACTCAATCAGGGCTTCCGTACCGTTCAGCCTGGGCAAAACAAAATTTGCAGCCGGCTGGTACCTGGTGGAGATGGTAACTAATGACAAGGATGGAAAAGAAGTAAAAGACCTGAAATACATCGAACTGGTTGATGAAAAACAAAACAACCCGACGGACTACCTGTGGACCGAAGGAAGCCGCAGCATTCAACCAGGTGAGAAAACAACGGTGAAACTGGGAACAGGGGCTGATAAATTGTTTGTAGTGCAGCAGGTCGAACGGTTATCCCCCGATTCAGCAAATGGGAAACCGGTATCGGCCTTCAGTTATTTTACCATGACACGCGGACGCCGGGTTATCGACGTGAACGCAGAAGAAAAAGACCGCGGCGGTTTTGGCATGAGCTGGGTGTTTGTGAAAAATAACCGGATCTATTCGTACTCACAAACGATCAATGTTCCCTGGGATAACAAAAACCTGAAGGTGGAATACGTGAGCTTCCGCGATAAAACATTACCAGGGAGTGAAGAAAAATGGAAACTGAAAATATCAGGTAATAAAAATGAAGCCGTTGCTGCAGAGATGCTGGCGTCCATGTATGATGCATCGCTCGACCAGTTTTATCCCTTCAACTGGAACCAGCCATCCATCTGGAATTATTATTCCGCAACCGGATACTGGAATGGCGGGATTAATTTCCAGGCGGTGAATTCAACCGAAAGGCCGCTACAGGGGGAAACTTACAGGCGGCTGGACAAGCAATATGATGAACTGGCATTCGGATTAAACCGGTACTCGGATCTTGCACGCAGCGTGGGGGGTAGCAGACTATACAAGACTGCAGCAATGGCGGCGCCTTCGGCTGCCCGGGGTGAAGAGGTGATGCGGGAGTTCAATCTGAGCGGGGCATATGACATGAACAAAATTGTCACCGATTCCGTGATGGTTTCGGGTCAGGCAATGATGCCAAAACCTGCCGGTGTACCCGAAGCCGGCATAAGTCAGCCAACGAGTCCCGACCCCGTCCAGATCCGCAAAAATTTCAACGAGACCGCCTTCTTCTTTCCCGACCTGCGGACTGATAAAGACGGTAATATCGAATTCAGTTTTACCCTTCCCGATGCCCTGACCAGGTGGAAGTTCCAGGCATTGGCACATACAAAGGACCTGTCGATGGGTATTACTTCCAAAGAAATCATTACCCAGAAACAATTGATGGTACAACCCAACCCCACACGCTTCCTGCGGCAGGGTGATAAAATGGAATTCAGTTCCAAAGTGGTAAACATGACGGACAAGGAAATGACGGGAATGGCCACACTTCAACTATTCGATGCGTTGACCAATGAACCGGTCGACGGAAGATTCATGAACGTAATCCCGCAACAGTTCTTTACCGTTGCGGCCGGACAAAGCGAAACCCTCCGGTTCCCGATGGAAATCCCATTCCAGTATGATGATGCACTGGTTTGGCGCATCGTGGCCAAAGCGGGTGATTACAGCGATGGCGAAGAAAATACTTTGCCCGTTCTCACCAACCGCACACTCGTGACTGAATCACTTCCGCTGACTACAAAAGGAGCCGGTTCGGTTGACTTCAAGTTTGACAAATTGCTCAACTCGGGCAACAGCGAAACACTCACGCATCAGTCCATCACGGTGGAATATACTTCCAACCCGGTATGGCTGGCCGTGCAGGCCCTGCCCTACCTGATGGAATATCCATATGACTGCGCGGAGCAAACCTGGAACAGGTATTATGCCAACGCGCTCGCGACCATGCTGGCCAACAGTTCGCCCAAAC